>NZ_PEAZ01000036.1:0-63224 GCF_002734245.1 Sphingobacterium sp. 1.A.4 | reverse complement strand
TCTGCAAGATGGGGATGGGCCAGGTCAGAAAGGTGCTGTACATGGCGGCAATATCCGCCATCAGGAGCAACACCGCCTGCAGTGAGCTCTATGGGAGGTTGATGGAAAAGGGAAAGCCGCTCAAGGTCGCGATCATAGCAGTGGTGAACAAACTGATCAAACAGGCATTCGCCATCGCAAAATCTGGAAAGGGCTACATCGCAAAAGCGGCCTAATCAGAATATTATTTGGAGAAAATTTAATTTATTATTTGGATATATACACAGTTCATTGCGAGGAGGCACGACGAAGCAATCTTTGGATATGCGCCACCCCATGTCATCCTGAGCGCAGTCCTTTTGTCATCCTGAGCGAAGTCGAAGGATCTCTACGGGTACAAACGAACAGATACTTCGACTACGCTCAGCATGACATGCGGGAAGATTGCTTCGTTCCTCGCAATGACGTGTAAAATCCCTCGCAATGACGTGTAAAGTTCCTCGCAATGACGCGGAAAGTCGTACCTCCTCGCAATGACGCAGGAAAAGAGGCAATAAAATAAGAAAAAGACCTCGTAAAACGAGGTCTTTTTCAAAATCTATAATCTAATGTCTATTATCTATAATCTAAAATCTATAATCTAATGTCTATTATCTATAATCTAAAATCTATAATCTAAAATCTATTATCTAAAATCTATTAAACACCCTAATGTATAAACAACAATTCTCTCAATTTTGGCAAAGGCCATTTTGCATCATCCACCAATTTCTCCAATTTATTTACATTATACCTGATTTCATCAAAGAAAGGCTTTACAATTTCATCATAAGCAATTGCTCTTTCACGCATATCCTCAATAGTATTCGATTTCTTACGTGCTTGACGCATTTCTTCCGCTTTTTCCAAAATAATATTCACGTGCTTAGAGATACGCTCGATATAATTCAATTGCGAACTATATGCTTCTTTACCCAATCCAAGATCTTTCAATCCCCTAACATTCTCAATCAATTGATTCTGATAGATAATACATGCTGGAGCAATCTGGCTAGTAACCACATCCCCAATCACCCTTGCCTCAATCTGTAATTTCTTGAAGAAGTTCTCCAACAAAATCTCATGTCTCGCTTCCGATTCCCTTTTATTATAAATCCCCAACGTCTCAAACAACTCAATAGATTCTGGAGTTACATAAACATCCAAAGACTTAGGTGTTGATTTGATGTTTGATAAACCACGAGCAGCAGCCTCAATTTCCCATTCCTCACTGTAACCATTTCCTTCAAAACGGATTGCTTTTGAATCCTTAATGTATTTACGAACAACATTCAAGATCGCAAGATCCTTTTTGATTCCTTTTTTGATCTGTTTGTCCACTTCATTTTTGAATTCAATCAATTGTGCCGCAACGATAGCATTCAAAACCGTCATTGGTAATGCCGAATTTGCCGAAGAACCCACCGCACGGAATTCAAATTTATTTCCCGTAAAAGCAAATGGAGAAGTACGGTTTCTATCGGTATTGTCCAATTTCAAATCAGGGATCTTTGGAATGCCATGCCATAGATTGGCATCTGCTTTCACTTTCTTCGCAACACGTGCAGATTCCACTTCTTCCAAGATTTCATCCAACTGAGAACCTAAGAAGATGGAGATAATAGCAGGAGGTGCTTCGTTTGCTCCCAAACGGTGGTCGTTGGAATGACTTGCTATAGATGCTCTTAATAAATCAGCATGCTCAAAAACCGCTTTGATGGTATTGACAAAGAAGGTCAAGAACATCAAATTGTTTTTAGGAGTCTTTCCAGGAGACAATAAATTAACACCTGTATTGGTAATCAAAGACCAGTTATTATGTTTTCCAGATCCATTTACACCTGAATATGGTTTTTCATGCAATAATACTTTGAAATTATGACGGATAGCCACTTGTTCCATTAGATTCATCAACAATTGGTTGTGGTCAATGGCCAAGTTGATCTCTTCGAACATCGGAGCACATTCAAATTGCGACGGAGCAACCTCGTTATGGCGAGTCTTCAAAGGAATACCTAATTTTAAGGCTTCATTTTCCAGGTCTACCATATAAGCTAATACACGCTCAGGGATAGCACCAAAATAATGATCTTCTAATTGTTGGCCTTTTGCAGACATATGTCCAAATAATGTTCTTCCAGTTAACTGAAGGTCCGGACGTGCATTATATAAGGCTAAATCTACCAAGAAATATTCCTGTTCGATACCTAATGAAGCAGTTACCTTATCAATGGATTTATCAAAATATTGCGCCACTTCGGTCGCTGCTTTATCGATTGCTGCAATTGCTTTTAATAAGGGAGCTTTATAGTCTAAGGACTCACCAGTATACGAAACAAAAACAGTTGGGATACACAAGGTTTTTCCAGCGGCCGTTTCATAGATGAAAGCAGGAGAGGACGGATCCCATGCCGTATATCCACGTGCTTCGAATGTATTACGGATACCTCCATTTGGGAAGGAAGATGCATCCGGTTCTTGTTGTACCAATGCATCTGCAGTGAATTTTTCAATCGCACCACCGTCTCCATCTGGTTCAAAGAAAGCATCATGCTTTTCAGCTGTTGAACCGGTCAATGGTTGAAACCAGTGGGTATAGTGTGATACTCCATTTTCAATAGCCCAAGCTTTCATAGCTTGTGCAATGAACTCTGCCATCTCTCTACTGATTTGATTTCCTTCATCAATAGCGGTATTTAAATCATTGAAAGTAGATTTGGGAAGATAATCCCTCATCTTTGCAGTGGTGAAAACGTTTTTACCAAAAATATGGATAGCACGTTCTGAAGTTACTGCTGATGACACGTTGAAGTGGTGTTTTGTTGCTTCTTCAACGGCGGCGAATCTGGAATTTGACATATTTTTATATTTATATCTTGAGTTTGTGTTGATTCTCTCTAAAAACATTTCAAAAATATGGTAAATTCTCGATTTCAAAATATTTTTTTTGAAAAAAATCACAAAATAAGCTTGAAAAACAATAAATGGGTCAAAAAAAGACTGGATATAACAAAATATCCAGCCTATTATAGGGTTTTAATAAGGATTAATCTACTTCCAGTCCCCAATCAATACCTTTTTCCGTAGCTTTCACACCTTTCTTAATCCAGTTTGCTGCTGGTTTACCTTTCAAAAAGTGATCAAAAAACTGCGCTTCGCGGATTTGTATATCCTTTCTGTTCTGTCTTTGAATTAAATTATGGTCATCGCCATTATAATTCAACAACCAAACAGGTTTATTTAAACGACGTAATGCCGTGAAAAATTCAATCCCTTGGTACCATGGCACTGCACCATCATTATCATTATGCATAATGGCAACCGGCGTATTCACTTTATCCATAAAGAATAATGGAGAGTTTTCTATATATAGATCCAGTGCTTCCCACAGTGGCTTGCCTATTCTACTTTGGGTGTTCTCATATTGAAATTGTCTTGACATTCCAGTTCCCCAACGGATACCTCCATAAGCAGAGGTCATGTTCACTACAGGAGCACCTGCCCAAGCAGCGGCATACATATTGGTCCTGGTGATCAAATGTGCCACCTGGTAGCCACCCCAACTTTGTCCTTGGATACCCATCTTCGTCGAATCTACCCAAGCATTGTTCCGTGCTAAATGATGCATACCTGAATTGATATATTCTTCTGCCGAACGTCCTGGATATCCTGTTTCATAACGGATATCTGGTGCAAACACTAAATACTCGTTGCTGACGAAATAAGGGATATTCAATCGGGAAGGAGTTGGTGCAGGTGCTTGGTAGGTATGCAAGCCATCACTCAACACCTCATAAAAATAAGCGATAATTGGATATTTTTTATTCGGATCAAAATTTTCCGGTTTGTAAAGAATACCTTCTGCCTCATGTCCTTTCGGAGTTTTCCATTTTACCAATTCCGCTGTTCCCCAATTATAATTGGCCTGTTGCGGATTGATGTCTGATAAACGGGTTTCATTTTTAAGATTGCTCAATAAATAAAGATCAGGAGACTTTTGATAATCTTCCTTGGTATAGATTACCTGATCTAGTTTTTCACTATTGGTAATCATTCTATAGGTAAATGGTCCAGCCCAAATCTCTTGTGGACCTTTTTTATCTAATTTATAATAGCCGTTATATTTGTTGGTTTTATTGAAACCGGTTAAATAGATTGCTTTCTTTTCATCAATAATAGTCGCTCTTTTTCTTGGATCATCATCCCGGCTGATATCCACATAACGGTAGGTGATTTGATTTTCACGACCTTTTCCTTTGGTAAGCATGCTTTTATGCTTTCCATCCAAACTTAATTTCCAGATATCAAATCTATCATTTAGGTAGATATTCTTAAAGTCATTGGACCAACCTGCCAACCCGTATGGACCTGGTAATGCAGGAACATCATTTTCCTCATCTACAAAACTGATGGCCAAGCCTTCATTTAGATGTGTTGTTGATTCTTTTTGGATATCATAACTGTACCAGTTGGCATTTTCTCGATTAAAGTAGATCACATGTGTTCCAGTAGGAGAGAGCATGGCCATTCCGGAAAGGTTCTTGATCACTAATTTGTTCTTTCCGGTCAAGGTAGAAACCAGGTATACATCCGATTTGGAACCTCCAGACCATTGCGTTTCAATACGGTATTCTGCATCTGAAGTCGCTAATGCCCATTCGTTATCCGCATCACCGGTTAAACTGATTCTATTGAAGGTATCATCGGAAAGTGGAAGGATCGCCCGGTTACCGGCTAAGTTGATCAGAGCAGTATAATTAGGCGACATATCCCGACGGGCATTCACCAACTGCATCGGCTGAAGATAATCATCCTGCCAGTGCCAGATATCTAATTTTGCGGTTTCAAAGTCTACTAAAGATGTATCTCTTACTCTGGCAATAGGTGCCAAGCCAAAGAACAATCTATTTCCTGCTTTACTGAAATTGATGAATCCATCGCCAGAAACATTCCATTTTTCTGGCATTCCTGAACTGTTCTTATCGGCAATGATGTAAGCGCTGTCTTGTTTTGGCGTGTAATAATATAACTTATATTCCTTTTGCAAGGCTTTTTCCGGACTCTTATCCGCTAAAAATCCCAATTGCTGATTCTGATCGTCAAAACGGAAGGATTTATAAGTTCCTTTTCCATTTGATATCTTTTTACTGCTTTTAGTTGCAAGATCGTAAATATATAATCCAGCTTCGTTCAGGGTATCTTTGCCTTCGCCCTTGCGGGTGAATAATAAATATTGTTCATTATCGCTCCAATAAAAATTATCCGCCTTTAGAATTTGCGTAGTGTCACCTGAATTCAGGTTCAATACGTGGAGAACAGGCGTGGTTTTCTCTTTTCTAGGGCTAGGTCTTCTGTTGTTGGTACTATCTTTTGCAGCGATAACCTCTTTTTTGACCTCTTCTTTTTTAATCGAGTCTGCTTTTTCGTCCTTTTTAGGATTTGGCAACACGATTTCTGATATGAAGGCTACATAATTATTCGCTTTTCTAGCTAGCTGTGATGATTTTACTGCAGGAAATTTAGTGGTTTTATTATTCAGGATATCAAAAACCAATAAACTGTCTTTGGGCATGTCATCAGGTCTTTTCTTTTTAATCCTTGCTTCACGAACTTCCTTAAAAGGGGCCTTGATGGTGCTGATCAAAAACTTTTCGTTTTCCGTTAATTTTAGATTACTACCTCTTGGGATCTCCAGTAAGTTTTGGTTTTTATTATTTTTCAGAATAGCCAATGCATCACCTTCCTGTGGAACAATAGCATAATAGATATAATTCCCGGATTTACTGATGGAAGGACTGGAAATAGATTTCCAGTTATCATATACCGTATGATCGATTGGCTTTTTCTGTGCCTGGGCAAATGATAATAAGGAAAAACTAATGAAAAGTAAGCTGAATTTATGTTTCATAAATTGTATTGTTTGGAACATCAATATTACTCAAAAAAACGTTAACTTAGATTTAATGAGATTATAACAATTTTATTATAAACATAATAATGACCATATCATGAAGAATACAGGAATCATCATTAGTGTGATCGCAGGGATCGCTTTTATAATATTTGGTTTGTTGTTTGCCAATGCTTACAAATACAAGTACAAAAACTCAAATACGATTAATGTTACTGGCAATGCAAAAACCGATTTTGAATCGGATATTGTGAAATGGTCTGCTTCTTATAGTAGAAAATCCATGGATCTGAGCGAAGCTTCGGAGCAATTGAAGAGGGATAGGGAATTGGTTCGGGATTTTTTGGTTAGGCAGGGTATTAAGGAGGCCGAAATTCTGTTCAATGCGGTGAATATAAATCGAGAGTTTAATTCTTCTACGGATAGTAATGGGAATAGTTATACGACTTTTTCCGGTTATAGTTTGTCACAGAATGTTAGTGTGGAGTCTAAGGACTTGAATAAGGTGGATAATGCGTCGAGGGAGATTTCGGCATTGATATCGCAGGGGATTGAGTTGAGTTCGAATCAGCCTAGTTATTATTTTTCTGGATTGGAGGATTTGAAGTTGAAATTGATTTCTCAGGCTTCACAGAATGCGCGTTCAAGAGCCGAGAATATTGCAAAAGAGGCAGGTTCTTCGTTAGGGGAGCTGGTGAAAGCGGATCTAGGGATTTTTCAAATTACGGGTCAGAATGATAATGAAGAGTTTTCTTATGGGGGAGCTTTTAATACAACTTCTAGGAGTAAGACGGCTAATATAACGGTGAAGGCGAGTTATTTGTCGAATTAGGATAGGGGTTTGATTCGTACTGAAAGTAGGGTGAAAGTAATGTGAAAGTATGTTTTTAGTATGTAAGGGTAGTAAAAACATGGTTTAAGTGTGTTTTAAGGGTGTTTTTGTAGTGGTTTTAATGGTTTTACATAGGAAAATGGTGGATTCTGCGTCATTGCGAGGAGGCACGACGAAGCAATCTTTGGACTAATAGAAAGATTGCTTCGTTCCTCGCAATGACGAATGGTTAACTTAAAAACCAACCTTAACCCCGCCATAAAAATTCCTAGGGGCAGCAGCATTGAAATACCTATTTCCCATCGCATTAATATCATTCCCTAAGGAATATTTTTGGTTCAGCACATTATCAGCACCAATAAAAAATTGAACCTTATACTTATCTAAAAATCCAATTCCCCAAGAAGCTTTCGCCTGAACCAAATGATATTTATCTGCAAAAACACTATTTCCATCATTCAACGGAATTTCATCCGTGAAATTATGGAATACATTCAATTCAAAGCCCTTATTAAATTTCAAGGCCAACATATTCACCCACATCCATTCCGGAATAGACGTAACCTTATTTCCAGAAAAATCTTTATCATCAACCTGATAATCATCAAATTTATAATGCTGATATGTCAGGTTGGTAGAAAGAATTAGTTGTTGGATAAATCTTTCAGGCTGAGGGGAGATTAATTCCGTAAGTACACTAGTCTCTAAACCTTTTTGATCAATTTTTCCAGCATTCACAAAAAATTCATTGCCTTCTTCATTCAACTGTCGGACGATGCCATTGTCCATTTTATACTGATAAGCCGTCAAATCAATAATCAATTTCCGATTGAAGGCTTCCTGCCTAAATCCCAATTCATAATTTGTTCCTGATTCAGCCTGTAGACCTGTATTGATCTGGTTATCGGAAGAACGAACCTCTGATAAAGTCGGTGTAGAATAACCTGTTGAAATGGCTGCACGCAAAGCGGTATTCGAAGCTACTAAATACGATAAGGCTACCCTTGGCATCAATTTAGAATGAAAATCGATATCACCTTTGGCAAGCTCAGCTGTCATCCCACGTTTGAAATTGATGCTGTTATTGTTGAGCCCTAATGATGCTTCTGCTGTAAGTTTCTTGAAAAATTGAGCCTTTGCTCTTAGAAAGTAAGAATCCTGTAGCATATCCAGCCTGTCGTTGTCTGTCAGATTGCCTATTTCGCCGAGGTTATTTTCATGATTCTTAATATGGTACCAACCTTTCTGTAATTCCATCCCTGCCTGAACTTCCCAACTCAAATCCTCTGATGGATTTCTATCGAATGAAAAGTAGGTTCGATAACCTAAATTCTTTTCTTTACGTGTTTCATAGTTCGTGATGAAGGGATTCTCAAAATCCGTATGGGAGCCAAAGACAGATATGACATGTTTCAATCCAAACTGAAATTGATAGTCATGGATCAATCCACCTAATAAAGTCTTGTTATAGATTCCAGCTTGTTGGTCAACAGCAGATGGAAAATTCCCTGCAGCAGGACGTGCCTGTTGAGGATTCTCGTCATACTGTTGAAGCGTTAATCCTCCGGGGGTTTCATAGCCAAGATCGCTGTAGATTCCTAAGAATTTTAAGCTTCCCGAGGGATTATATTGATAATGATGCGCAGTCTGAACATATTTTTTGGATAAACCGGTCTGTTCACGGTATCCATCAGATCTTAAGAATGCCTGGTCAAAGGAAAAGCTGTATTTTTTATTTACTTCATGTCCAATCGATAAAGTTTGATGAAACATTCCATTGGACCCTCCCTGTAAAAGAATGGATTTTTCATGATTTGGTTGGCTCAAACCATTAGGGCTAATCCGAACTACCCCTCCAGAATTTGGTCCAAACAAGGAAACATCAGGTCCCTTTAACACATGGATTTGCTGAATCCCTACAGGGTCCAAAAGATTGAAATAGGTGTTTCCACTCGCATCCGTCATTGGAATTTCATCCAAATAAATTTTTGTGTTCCGGATACCAAAGGGAGAACGGATCATACTACCCCTTAAAGCCAATCGATAACTACCTGGAGATCGCTCTTCCATGCGTACGCCTGCTGTGGTATTCATAGCTGAAACCAAGGAAGATGGTTGTTGTGCATTAAGTAATGGTTTAGTTAAAACCTTAGATGGACTAGTCAAGCTTAGTAAGGCTTGCGAATTGAAATAAGCTTTAACCACGACAGGGTCAATTTCCCTATAGCTGGTATCTCTTATTGTTTCTTGAGATTTTGCCAGAAAGGGGATAAAACACAAACAAGCAACAGTTAATAGTGATTTACTTTTTATATGGGGCATGAATAATAATGTCTTTAAAATGCCTCGTTCAACCCCAGGAATAAGCCATGCTGACCAAACCTTCCATAGGCATAGTCTATACAAAGGTTTGTGCGGGTTGCTTTATTGAATAATAGTCGAAGGCCAGCACCCCCAGCCGGTTGCCAGATTTTAAATAACTCGGTGCCCATCTGGTCATTAGCAGTCTGTACATTGGCAAATACAACTCCGCTTAGGAATTGGTTCCTTAGGATAGGGAATCTATATTCAAATTCCGAATAGAAGAATGATCTTCCTTTAAAATAACCTAAGGTATATCCTCGACCACTTCGGGCATAAGGGTCTTTTCCAGTACCTGGAAGATCCACATAAGGCAATTTACCACCAAGATTGTAAGAACCGAAATTCCAGAAGGCCAATACATGATTAGGTCTTTCAGTAGATAATTGCCAATATTTTCGGAAATCTGTCTGTAATTGATAAGCATTTTGCGCGCTTCCCATCCAAGATTGGTTCATACGCAAGACCAAATCCACATAATAGCCTTTATAAGCGCTATTCGGATTATCCCTTGTCATGTATTGCATATTCAACATGAGGCCATTGTTGTTTACACGAGTGGCATCAAAACCATTCCAACGGCTGTATATTTCTACAGGTGCCATGCCTGGATCGGAACCTACGGTTTCGAATTTCCGCTTCATCTCAAAAAAGAAACCTACACCTACGAAAGCTCCGGGGAATAGGTTTTTATAAACTCGCTCACTAATGGAATAGACCATAAATTTATTCACAAAACGCTCCCGTTCAGGATTGTTCATGATCAATTCTTCTTCCGTGGGATTCTCCAATGGACCACCTATACCCATACCATAATCCAGTCCTACGGCCTTGGCCACCATCATATTTCCTTTGATGTTCCATTTATTACCAGGGGTATAGATGTCATGAATCAGGTATCCAACAATAATCCCTCTCGTCGTGGCACTGACCGCTGCCGCACCGATGGACATCGCTGTGTTGGGTTCATTACCCAAAATTTTACCTCCAACCGCTTTGATCCCAATCTGACCACCAATAGATGGGTTATAGTTCAGGTTGGGCAAATAGGTAATTGCAGATCTTTTAGTACTTTTTACTACAGTGGAATCCTTTTTCTTAAAAGGATTGATATCCTTGAACAGGTCCACAATGTCATAAAGTTGTTGGGTAGGATGGATGGTATCCTTTTCCAACTTTGTACTAATCGTATCTTGTATCTGAACTTGGGCAATTACATGCTTTGGTTTCGAAGCTTGAATAAATATGAAAAGAAGCAAAAAAATGCTAAAGCGCATAGGTATTTGATTGATAGCTTTAAATGATTAGCAACAAAAGTATAAAAATAAAGCTATCCCTCTTGTCATAGGAATCAAATAATATTAGACCTCTACAGAAAAGTCTACGGTATGGACTTTACCCGATATTTTAAACTGCACCCAAATCCGATAGTTGCCAGCCTTTTCAATATGCGCTTCTGCATATATTGGATATTTCTTATTGGATACGGGATGAATATGTAAAAAATCTTTTGATTTGGTTTCGATCATCACAATGTGCGCAGATGCGCCTAGATAATTTTCCAAATCCTTTTCACCTAACATTTCGCCTTCTTTTTCAACGGTGAAGGCTAGGGTCTGCATTCCCGTATTCAATTCCCGGGCATTGACCAAAGTGATGATATAATCCTCTTCTCTAGCGACTATCTCCGGTTGGAATTCAATTTTTTCACTCAATTCGTCCCCTACAACATGGATTTCATGTTTGTGTACCATGGGCTCTCCATCCTCAGGCTTGAAGTCTACGAATAATAGGAACTTTCCAGCGGTTGGAAAGGTTTCTTCAACTAGGTACTGGCCTTTATTTTCTTTGGGATGTAAATGATCGAACCAGGTCAGTTCATCATTGACAGCCAATAAATGCATTTTTTTCTCATGCACCGTATCTAAAGAAACAGCATTATTATCTTTCTTTAAGGAAATATTAATGGATACAGGCTTACCTGCTTCCACACGTTGTGGATCTAGTATAACATCTACATCAATTTCGTTATGATATTCGTGGTGGTTGTTCATATTTTGCGATTTTATTCAACCTAATTAACAAAATAGTGGTAGAATTAGTTTTGAAAATAACGCAAATTGCTCAATTAGCTTTTAGAATAGGTTTAATTGTCCAAGCAAACCTGTTAAACCACCGGTATGCAGAAAAAGGATTCGGCTACCTGGTTTGAAATAATCTTTTTTGATGAGATCAACTAATCCATACATCGCCTTACCTGTGTAAACTGGTTCGATCATGATTCCTGTGGAGGCAACGAAATCTTTTATAAAGTGGATGAGTTCGGGGGTTGATTTCCCATATCCTGAAAAATGATAGTCTAGATGAAGTTCCAGATTCTTGGTAGAAACCTCGAATTTATTGATATCTTCCTTAATAAATCCGCCATTTTTTAAAACAGGAATAACATGTAACCGGGATGCTAAATTTGCTTCGTCAATTCCTTGTAATAGTCCCGCTGCAGTAGTGCCTGTACCTGCTGCCGTAATAATGTGAGCATATTCCTGTTGGAGTTCTGGAATAATTTCTTTGCAACCCAGCACGCCCAGGTTTGAGCGCCCGCCTTCATCTATGAAATAGGCTGTTGAAGAATCAAAATGGTTATTAAAATAGGATTCTTTCTCTCGATATGAACTCCTATCGATAAATTGCAATTTCATACCAAAAAGTCTGCACATGGCCAATACGGGATTATCAACCGATTCTCCACGAACAATCCCTTGGGATTGAAAGCCAAATTGGGCAGCAGCAGCAGCTGTAGCCAACAGATGATTGGACCACGCACCTCCAAAGGTTACCAACTGGTTTTTATTTAGGTTCTTAGCCTCGTGTAAAGGATATTTCAATTTGCGCCACTTATTTCCTGAAATGAAGGGATGGATTTTGTCATCCCGTTTGATGAATACCTGAACAGCTTTTTTGGAAAAAACTGGGTGGTTTATCTCTTCTTCGGGACTATGGATGGGAAATTGACTAAGCATGGATTAAAGATAGGATTTTTACTTTTGAGTTTGTTGAACGCTTTAAAATACTACTTTTGTAGCATGTTAGATGAATTGGAAAATGAGCAGGACGAACAGGAATTATTCGAGCATTTACGGATAGTTGCTGATAAAGGTCAAGCTTTATTACGTATTGATAAATTCCTGATGAATAGGGTAGAGAATACCTCTAGGAACAGGATTCAGAATGCTATTGATGCCGGTTCTGTCAAGGTAAATGATAAAGTAATCAAAGCCAGTTATCGGGTCAAGCCATTTGATGTCATTACCGTTGTTTTACCAGATCCACCGAGAGATAGCGAAGTCTATCCAGAAGATATTCCTTTATCAATCGTTTATGAAGATGATGACGTGCTGATGGTTAATAAAGAGGCAGGTATGGTTGTTCACCCTGGGTATAATAATTATACGGGAACCTTGGTAAATGCCTTAACTTTTCATCTGAACCAATTACCAACCTTACCTGGAAATACAGGTCGCCCAGGATTGGTGCACCGAATCGATAAAGACACTTCAGGACTGTTAGTCATTGCAAAAAACGAATGGGCGATGACCTTTTTAGCGAAACAGTTCTATGAGCATAGCATCAGCCGGAAATATATCGCACTTGCCTGGGGTGATATCGTGGAAGATGGAACCGTATCAGGATATATCGGAAGATCCTTGAAAGATAGAAGAATCATGGATGTCTATGATGAACCAGAAAAAGGGAAATGGTCCGTGACCCATTATCGGGTTTTGGAGCGTTTAGGTTATGTCACTTTAATCGAATGCGAACTGGAAACAGGTCGTACTCATCAGATCCGTGCACATATGAAATCTATAGGCCATCCTTTATTTAGTGATGAATCCTATGGAGGAGAAAAGATATTAAAGGGCACTCAATTTGCAAAATACAAGCAATTTGTGTCCAACTGCTTTTCCTTATTGCCACGTCAAGCGCTGCATGCCAAGTCGTTAGGGTTTATTCATCCTAAGACAAAAGAAAATTTATACTTTGAAGTACCATTACCAGAGGATTTTCGTTTAGCATTAGAGAAATGGAGAACTTATGGCGATGCCAATAATCAGATCTAAAATATGCCGATACAATATATCAATTATAACGGAACGATAGTTCCAGAAGACATGTCCATCCTAACTGCGGATAGTAGAGCCTTTAGATACGGGGATGGATTATTTGAAACGATGTTATGGAGAGATGGGGATGTGAGATTCCTGGATTTTCATGTCGAGAGATTGCAGGAAAGCATGAAAATGCTTCATTTTGAGGATTACGAGAAATTTGATGGATTTTTTATTCGCCAAAAGATTGAAGAACTTTCCAGGAAAAACAATATGGTTGGGCAGACTGGCCGGGCAAGATTCATTGTTTTCCGAACAGGTGGAGGACTTTATGGGCCAGAAAGCAATAAACCCTCTTTTATTATTCAGCTGGACAGAAAGCCTGAAAGTTTGCGGGACAAGAAATTAGGCTTGATTATCGATGTATATACAGAGTATAAAAAAGCTTATAATGAGCTTTCTAAGATAAAATCCAATAATGCCTTGATCTATGTGATGGCCGGATTATACCGGAAAAAATTTGCCTTTGATGAGGTGTTGATTTTAAACCAACAAGGAAATCTCTGTGAAGCATTGGCTTCTAATATTTTCGTGTATTATGATAAGGTATTATATACCCCTGCATTAACCGAAGGTTGTATAAATGGGGTAATGCGTAGAGTGATTATGGATATCGCCCAAAGTGAAGGTATCGAAGTGGTTGAAGCAGAAATAAAACCAGAAATATTGAAGGTGGCCGATGAGATATTCTGTACAAATGCGGTAGAGGGAGTACAGTGGGTAATGGGTTATAAGCAAAAGAGGTATTTCAATAAAATTTCCCGGATTTTTCAGGAAAAACTGAGAAACTGGACTTATGAGGTAGAAGAATAAATAGGAATTTATAAAAAAAACAGGCTCTAGATAATTCTGGAGCCTGTTTTTATATGCAAGAATTAGTATGATTCTTATCTAACGATTAGTTTTTTACTACTTCAACGTTTACCGTAATGGCAACTGTAGGTGCAACAGCATCTACGCCAGAAGGAAGCTTATCGTTATAGTTGATGTTGAATTCTTTACGGTTGATGCTGGTCGTAGCTGTAAAACCTGCACGTGTTTTTCCCCATGGATCTGTAATAATACCATTGTTCTGTACCACATCGAAAGTAACTTTTTTAGTCACGTCTTTAATGGTAAGATCTCCGGTAAGTTTGAATTTTCCTTTTCCCGCACTTTTTAAAGTTGCATTTTTCAAGGTCATTTTTGAGAATTTCTCTGCAGAGAAAAAATCATCGCTTTTCAGGTGGGTATCCCTAGCTTCAACACGGGTATCGATACTGTTTACATCAATATCAAAATTAACTACAGCTGCGTCGAAGTTATTAGCGTCTTTAGTTTCCACAGCACCTTCCAATTTCTTGAATTGGCCATCAACAAAAGCAATCCCTAGATGTTTCACCTCGAAACGGGCATTGGTATGTGCAGGGTCTACGGACCATTTTACTTGTGCAAAGGCAACATTCCCTAAAAGGAATACGGAAGCGAATAAACTTAATAATGTTTTCATAAAGCTGTTTTTATTTATTTTCAATTATTTAAGACAAAGGTCTTTGTTTAAGAAACAATAAACATTGATGTATGTTAAGAAATAAAATTTATTTTCTGACGCAACGGACGCTGGCAAGATTAGAACTACTGAATGTGAAGCTATTTGTTTCATCCCATCGATCATTGAACCATGATGTATTATTGTAGTTTAGCCTTGCGAAAGTACCACTCGTTGTAGTCCTCCAATAGCCTTTGGTATTTTGATAACTAGTGGAATTTGGAAAAAAGTTATTTGTTGGACCTGTAGAAGACTGTTTATAGCCCACAGGAGTGAAAATCAGATCTCCATGTGGATATGAAGGATATCCTAATACAGGTGTGGTTGGAGTCATATATAGGTACCAGCCATTATATTCGACACCGACATTCTGGGTAATGTTATTAAAACTATTGAAATGTGCAGGGGTTGGTAATGTCCAAGTATCTTCAGGATAGATCATTTCACAAATATTTTTTCCATTAGCTACACTATAAATATCATGTGTGAAATAATCGGTTGTTGGAACTCCTGCAACGGTTTGATATAAAGGGTTATCATACCTTATTCGATAATCCCAAAATCCGTCTGGTCGCAGTGGTCCATCGGCAACACGCCAAGTATTTCCCCGTGCCCATCTTGCTGAACCCATTGGGATGGCAGATTCTACCAATATTATGGAAACAAAATAACTCTTGCCAGGTTGGGCTATAAAACTATTGAATGCAAATTCATTGTTGGTAAAAGTCCTTACGACATCAGTTGCTGCTCCATCGGTATCTCTTAAACGCTTGCTGGTAATCCTCATGGTATCAATAGATATGGTCAAAGGTTTGGAGACAGAATTCACTGGCGAATAAAAGGTGTATCTTTTTTTCCAATTCAATTCTGGAACAGTATCTGTGCCCACTGGTACTACATAGGCTGAACTGTTATGGTTATAAACTTGATCAGTAGTTTGAACATTGGTCAAATTTAGATAGGAACTATCAGATAAACGGAAATTACCTTTCATAAAACCAGCATTATCTTTGATTCTTAGGCTGGCATAAGTAACCGGAGCAAACATACCCCTGGAATTCACTTCCACGACAAATCTTGCTGTTTTACGGGTTAGAACAATGTTCTGAATGCTATTCAGGCCATTAACTACATTACTAGTGGTTATTAAGCCCGTTGCATAGGCAAAATCCTGTCTTTTGGTAGTACTGTTTGCGGAAGGTTTTACCGGAACCGTTCCATTGGCGACCACAAAGGTATCAATAGGACTGGTATTATTATACGTATATGCATACCAGCGGTATTGTGTATTTCTGTTTGCCCCAATTGAAATATAGTTAGATCCGATAGTCCCTTCTTGTTGGCCTGCATAAGTCGTTGCTACACCTGATCCATTGGTTTTGTACAATACTATTCTGTATTTAACCCCATTATTAAGGGGAGAGTGGTATCGGATAGCCTGATTATTCCCATTGGAAGAAGATTTGGTACTACTTTGGATTTTCTTTTTGCTGCTTGCTCCAGGGAATTGAGTAGGCAGTTTTTCGGTAATTTCCATGATAACATCAAAACCATTCAATGACAGCACATCACTTCTGAAGGATACTGGTTTTATGGTACGGTTATGATTAGCTGAAGCTTTTTGTTCTTTGTTAAATTCTGGGAATACATCTTCCGTATCTTCTAAACCATCAATCTTAAATTCAATACTAGCTTCCTTCGGTGGCTCTATTGGATTGGGGTTCTCTTTCTCAATGCCCTTATCGCAGCCAATTAGTAGGATGAAAAGCAAAAAAAAACTTAATAATTTAAAGGTATTCATGGGATGATGATTTTATAGATCAAAATTCTTGTAGGTATCGGCAGGAGATTCATCCCAATTTTCAATTCTAGGTTCATTTCCTGAATTAATACTAATGGTCGTAGATGTACTCGCAATCCCTTCTTCCATTTCAATAAAATATAAGGTGATTGTCGGAGTTTGATAAACTTTTTTCTTAATTGTCTGCATCTTTAATTGATTTTTATAGTATTTGGCTATACAGAAAGTGTGAAAAACAAGCTATTAAATACGACGACAAAATTATAGCAAATATTTTACATAAAATTAATATTTAATCTTTTTAGGCAGTTGATTTAGATATTTGTAGCGTTTCGGCTTCAATGAATTTCAACAGAAAGTTATGAAGGAGAGTGAGAAAATAAGGTGAAATTAGATTTAAAATTAAAGTTTGTAACTAATGAGGTTTAAATATGCTTAATAAATGTTAATTTTTAGACCAGGTGAAACCTAGGAATTAAAGTTAAAATTCACGTAATAACATATATTGTTATTTTTAGATATAACTATTAATTAATATGGTGTATTTAGGTTATTTGAAGGATTTAATTTTATTAATCACCTTTAATAATCTTTTTTTCTTACTTTCTTTTTCAAGATCAAGCATTCTGGCCTCCAAAATTTGACCTATATTTTCGGCATAATCCATATGAATATTGTTTTGAACCCATTCTGCATACATAGGGAGTTGATTGCTAGGGCAAGATTGAAGATGTATTTGTAAATAATGATAGGCTAAGGCATGATATTCCTTTTCTTTGATTAAAAGGATTATAATGGCAATGAAATTGTCTCGGGTTATGACCGAACCTTCCATGGCTTTGTGATGCAAAGTTTCCAGGTGTGGAAAGATTAAGTTAGGATATTCTTTAGCAATGGAATGAAGAGCCGTCATTGCACCCCATTGTAAACGATTGTTCTTGCTGTCCAAAAAGGCAATAAAATCATCAAAAAATGGAATTAATAATTCCGGTTTTTTTTCTCCAACCTCATATAAAACTTTGATGCTATCGTTTTGAAAAGCCTTGTTTTTACTGCTGATTAGTTCAATAAGCTCATTAATACTTTTAGGATCATTTTTTTCCAAGATCATATTGGCCAATTCAATATTTGGGAGTTCGTCTTTTCTTCCTAGGGAAGAAGCCAGCAGGGATTGGATCATAACATCAAACTTATTTCACATGATTTTATGCTTACAATATTAAAAAAACGATTTCGTTTTATATATGTAAAAGGATAGGATGTTTCAACAAAATCAAATGGAAATGACGAGAGAGGAATATGAATCAAAATTCAATGCAGATGATGCTGTAGGTTGGATCAGTATAGATCAGCAACTAGCAAAAGTGTATCCGCAGAAAGAGCCGAGGCACTATGGGCCCTTATGTGGTTTGCATTATATGGCTGGCGGTACAGACCCCATAGATGGCATCAATGTTTATGATCGGGAGGATCCAGTTCATTACCACCTAACAACTTATGGAATGAGCCATTTGTATTATAGTCCGGATCAATTGGGACAAGATTTTAGTAAATGGGGTTTTGAATTCACTTTCCGCTTAGCCCCATTCGAAGAGGATGAAGGCGACCCGTTTTGGGCGATGCAGGTATTCAACAACTTAGCAAGGTATGTCTACTCAAGTGGACGATGGTTTGAAGAAAATCAATTTATTCCTGCCAAAGGACCAATAAGGCTGAATACTGATACAGAAATAGTAGGATTTGTAACCAGCCTCGATCCGGAATTGGGAAAAATAAAAACTCCTCATGGTGAAGTTTCCTTTATCCAATTGATCGGGGTCACTGAGAAAGAGCTGAATGATATTATGGAAGATGCAAATACAGATTATATTGCTAATTTTATTGCTCAAATGAAACAAAGTAATCCTTTATTGGTTACCGATTTAACAAGAAGATCTTAAAATCCATGATGCATATTAATGGCTTTCAGAAAATAAAACGAGTAGGGCAGATTCTTAAAATATTATCCAAACATGGATTTGATGAAATAATCTCCCGGTCTAATCTAGATCGTATTTTACCTGATAGCTTTTTGTTTTGGAACAATCATGCCCGTAAGATCTTCGAGGATGATTTCAATGTTCGCATACGTTTAGCGATTGAAGAACTTGGACCAACCTTCATTAAATTAGGTCAATTATTGAGTAATCGACCAGATATTATTCCGGAGGATCTTCAGAGCGAACTGGTTAAACTCCAGGATGAAGTTCCGACGGAACCCATTGACATCAAAGCTCGTTTGGAGAAGGATCTGGAGATCAATTTTGATGATCATTTTTTAGGTATTGACGAAGTCCCCATTGCTTCTGCTTCTATTGCGCAGGTATATAAAGCCCAGCTTTTGAATGGTAAGGAAATCGTATTCAAGGTAAAACGCAGCAATATTGATGAGGCCATCCGAGCTGACCTGGATTTTATAAAGGATTTGGTCAAATTGTTGCAAAGGAAATATGAGGTGGTGGATAAAATGAACCTTTACCAAATTGTACTTTCCTTTGAAAGCTCTCTTCTAAATGAACTTTCATTCACCAATGAATTAAATAACATTGAGCGTTTTCGTCGAAATTTCGCTGAAAACAAGGATGTTTATGTGCCTAAGGTGTACAGACAATACAGCACGGACACCTTACTCTGTATGGAATTTATTGACGGAGTGAAAGTCAATGATGAGGAAGGGTTCAAACGTTATGGTCTGTATCCCAAATCCATCCTACAGAATGTACTGGATCTTTATTTGGAACAGGTATTGATGCATGGATTCTTTCATGCTGACCCACATCCTGGGAATGTTTTTGTTAATAAACGCGGTCAGATCATATTCATCGATTTTGGTGCCATGGGCTTTATGATTCCACAGGACAGAAATATCATTGAAGGTATGGTATTGGACTTCCTGGCCAATGATGCCAAGGGTTTGATCAAGAACATCAAGAAACTGGCCATTGTTCATCATATTGAAGATGAAAGAAGATTGGAACGGGATGCCTATGAGATTTTTGAGATGATCAAACAGAATGCATTGGATGATATTGATATCTCGATCATGCTGCAAAAATTGAACATCGTTCTGCAGAGCAATCATATTCTATTGCCGGATTTTGTATATATCCTTCTTCGGGGGGTATCTATTTTAGAAGGTACTGGAAGACAATTGGATGCAGACCTGAATGTTCCAGAAAGTATTTCGCCTTTTGCAAAGAAAATTGCTGCGCAAAAATTATCGCCAGAATACCTCATCGCTCAACTCAAAGAAAAAGCGAAGATGGCCAAGGATGTATTGGTTGATGTTCCAGATGACTTATTAGGTCTTTTGGATAAGGTAAAGAATGATAAGGTCACCTTGAACCACAAAATGCAGGATTTCGATAACTTACAACTGATCCTGCACCGGATGGGTAATAAATTTCTTTTGTCGATTTTGGCGATGACTTTCGGAGTAGGGGCAAGTATCTTAGCGCATGGTAGGGTTGGATATTTAGTTTGGGGGATACCGATTTTATCCTGGTTCGGGTTTATCATGAGTTTTATTCTCTGTTTTGCTTTGTTGAGTCATTTATATAAAAGCAAGTAAATAATTGCATTTAACGTATTAAAATATTTTCTTCGCAACATGATTATTGCAGTTGATTTTGATGGAACGATAGTAGAACACCGATATCCGGAGATTGGAAAGCCGATTCCGCATGCTATTGATGTGCTGAAACAGCTGATGAATGACCATCATCAATTGATATTATGGACGGTTAGAGAGGGCGAGCTTTTGCAAGAGGCTATTGATTACTGCGCAGACCAGGGATTATATTTTTATGCTCATAACTCCAATTTCCCAGAAGAGGACAGGGCAACGGCCGGTAGTCGGAAGTTAACAGCAGATCTTTTTATTGACGATCGTAATTTTGGCGGGCTGCCAGATTGGGGAATCATCTATCAGGCCATTATCCACAAAAAGGCCTTGAAGTTAAGTTTTAATGAGGAGTTAATCTATCAGGAAAAGAAGGAAAAGCCGAAAAAGGGATTTTTTTCTGGTATTTTTAAATAAAACTTTAGCTTTTTTTGATAAGAAAGATATAACCTAAATTTTCTTTTATTTCTTTTTATTTAACAGTTTAAATAATATTAAAGATAATCAATTAATATTTAGCTTCATTTTTTAATGATTTACAATAAATTGGATTGAATTTAGCAATGTAAACCAAATGCTACAAATAATTTTATATAGGGGTTAAGGACGGGTAAATAGGTTTTCTAAAATCATTAAATTTTTACCTTTGTTTTACGGATTCGATAATTTATTTATCAAATCCCTATCACACTAGATATAATTTACATGGTTTTGGAATACCTGATCCTTTTTATCCCGTTTGTAATCGCCATTTTGTTGGGGAATATCATTATTCCTTACATCATGTTGATTACTTATAAAAAACGGTTATTCGATCCAGTAGATTCCCGAAAATTACATCAAACTATTATTCCTCGATTAGGCGGGGTAGCTTTCGTACCTGTACAATGTTGCTTATTGGCCATCACCGTAATCCTAGTTTATAAAACCAATTTTGTTGATTTAGGGGTTGTTACCTGGGAAATCTTTCCAATGTTCATTATGCTGATCTGCGGTATGGTGATGTTGTACATTGTTGGGATCGCGGATGATCTTATTGGTGTTTCCTACAAATGGAAATTTGTTGTACAGATCCTTGTAGCGAGTCTTTTTCCTTTAGGAGGTCTTTGGATTAATGATCTTTATGGAATTCTTTTCATTGATAAACTATCCCCTTGGGTTGGAATACCTTTCACCATGTTTCTGGTTGTGTTGATCATTAATGCGATCAATCTGATTGACGGGCTGGATGGACTATGTTCTGGTTTAGTGGCCATCGGTTGTTTGGTGTTGGGTTCCTTATTCGCTTATTACCATGCTTGGATCCATGCCTTATTAGCTTTTATCACAACAGGAATCTTAATGTCTTTCTTTTATTTCAATGTTTTTGGGCAATCAAAACGTAGGAGAAGGATTTTCATGGGCGATACGGGAAGTATGACCTTGGGCTATACGATGGCATTTTTGGCAATCAGTTTTGCCATGGACAACAAAAGTATCAAGCCGTTTTCGGAAGGTGCAATCGTAGTTGCCCTATCCACCTTGATCGTTCCTGTTTTCGATGTAGCTAGGGTCATTATCGTGAGATGGTTCAATAAATTGCCTTTATTTAGAGCCGATAGAAGCCATCTTCACCATAAATTGTTACGGTCTGGCATGTCGCACCAAACGGCGATGATGACCATCGTAGGTTTGTCTTTATTCTTTTGTTTATTTAACATATTAATGGTCCAATACATCAGCAACAATATTGTGGTTGCATTAGATCTGGTTTTATGGATGATATTTACGTTAGCCTTCAATTTTGTGGTAAATAAAAAAAAGGAAAAACAACTTGAAACTAAACCTGTTGTTGAATTGGAAAGCTGCAACTTAAGTTCCAAAAAGGATGCAAAAATCGGCATGCCTTTGGAGAAAAAATATAATTTTTAAAGATTTTATGAAAATTGCCATTATTGGTGGATCTGGATTTGTAGGAACGAAATTGTTAGAGCGTTTGTACAAATCAGGATTATATGAATTGATCAATCTTGATAAAGCGGAAAGCTTGATGTTTCCTGCTATCACATTGAAATGTAATGTGCTGGATAAAGAATCATTAAGTAAGGGTTTAGCGGGATTTGATTTGGTTATTTTGTTGGCTGCGGAACATCGGGATGATGTTTCTCCTGTGTCGTTGTATTATGATGTAAATGTGCAGGGGATGCGTAATACCCTGGAGGCCATGGAGGCCAATGGGATCAAGCGATTGATCTTTACCAGTTCTGTGGCTGTTTATGGCTTGGATAAGGATAATCCGGATGAGTCGTTTCCAGCTGATCCATTTAACCATTATGGAAAGAGTAAATGGGAAGCGGAGCAGGTGCTCCAGGAATGGTATAAAACGCATGCAGATTGGAATATTAATGTGGTAAGACCAACGGTTATTTTTGGTGAAGGGAATAGGGGAAACGTTTTTAATTTGCTAAACCAGATTGCATCCGGTAAATTTATGATGGTAGGAGATGGAAAGAATCAAAAATCCATGTCTTATGTTGGTAATGTAATTGCTTTTATAGAATTTTTGGTGAAGGAGAGGGTAGCGGGTTATCATGTTTTTAATTACGTAGATAAACCTGATTTTACGACGAATGATTTGGTTTACCATACAGGGGAGATTTTGGACAAGAAGATCCCGACGACGCATATTCCTTATTGGATCGGGATGTTGGGTGGATATGGATTTGATGTCCTGGCGTTTTTGAGCAGGAAGAAATTGGCGATCAGTTCAGTTCGGGTTAAGAAGTTTTGTGCAGTGACCAAATATGATTCTAAAAAGGCAATGTCTTCTGGATTTGTTCCTCCGTATGCTATGGAGGAGGGATTGAGAAGAATGTTGAAGGAGGAGTTTGGTAAGTAATTCTAAAGTATGCTATCTATAATTGTTTCATCGCATAAGGAAGATCTGTACAATAATTTGGTTTTAAATGTTGCTAAGACCATTGGGATTGAGCATGAGATCATTCGTATTCCTAATTATGGTGAAATGAGTATTGGGCAGGCTTATAATAAAGGAGCTGATAAATCTCAATTTCCATATTTATTGTTTTTGCATGAGGATGTGGAGTTTTTGACGGAAAATTGGGGTGAGAAATTGATTGCTCATTTAAATTTGGAGAATGTTGGTGTCGTTGGATTGGCGGGAAGTAATTATGTTCCACAGGTACCGAATGATTGGTTCACATGCGGACCACACAACTTTATTAATGTCATTCATCACGATTCTGAAATCCACAATAATTTGTCTGTACCATTACAAGAAGTGAATCAAGTATATTCTTTAGATGGTGTATTTTTAGGAATAAAAAAATCAGTTTTTTTAGAATTTAAATTTGATGAAAATATTCTTGGCTTTCATTCCTATGATCTGTCTATAAGTTTGAGAATTGCAAGAAAATACTATAATTATGTTATTAGCAATATTAAACTTTTACATTTTTCTCATGGCAAACCTGATAAGAATTGGTTTCTTTTTAATATAAAAATTAGGGAAGAAGTAGGTTCAGATTTTAATTTTAAAAAAGTTGATTATATAGAATATTTGGCTTTTAAGAGATTTATAATGAATAATAACAAATTTGAAAGATCAAATCTGGTAAGATTTAAATCAAACATAAAATTTTACCCAAAATTTGATCACTTTAGGGTATTATATCATTTAAAATTAATTTACTTTATCACTAAAAGCCTTTTAGTCCCTAGAAAAATTAATTTTTTATAATAAAATATTTTTTAAATAAAATGCTGTCAATAATTGTTTCATCTCATAAGGAATATTTATATAAAAACTTAGAAGATAATATTTTAAGGACAATCGGTATAGAATATGAAATTATAAGAGTACCGAATTATGGAGAAATGAGTATTGGACAGGCATATAATTTAGGAGCTTCAAAAAGTTTATTTTCATATCTACTTTTTTTACACGAAGACGTTGAATTTAAAACCTTTAATTGGGGCAAATTATTAATCAAACATCTTAATGAAGAGGATGTAGGTATAATTGGATTAGCGGGAAGCAATTATGTACCTCAAGCACCAAATGATTGGGGAATGATGGAACCATACAATTTTATTCATTTAATTCATGGCAAAGGTACTGAAACAGAAAGTATATTCCAATGTCATAATATACGAAATAGAGTATTTGGTATTGATGGATTATTTTTAGCTATTAGAAAGGAGGTATTTAATGAATTTCAATTTGATGAAACATTGGAAGGATTTCATAGTTATGATCTATCCATAAGCCTTAGAATTGCCAAGAAATATAATAATTATGTAATTAACAATATATTAGTACATCATTTTTCTAAAGGGAATCCTGATAAAAATTGGTTTTTATCTAACATATTGGTTAAAGAAGAATTGGGTTCTAATTACAACCATCCAAAAAATGATTTTACAGAGTATTTAATATATAAAAAATTCATTAGGAATGCAATTAGATTCCTTGATAATAAGACTGAAAGATATAAGCAAATATTGAAGTATTATCCAAAATTCAATAAAATTAGGCCTATTTTACATTTTAAGCTGATATATTATATAGGCAAATCTTTTCTCTTTCCAGAAAGAATTATTAAATAGCATTGGAAAAAATAATATAAATGAAATCATTTTTAAAAAGTAAATTTTCCACCTTATATTTTTTCTATCAATATTTAGGATCAAGACTATTTTTATTATTAATATTTAGTTTTTTAATGGTAATAATGGACAGTATAGGTATAGCTATGTTCGTACCATTAATTCAAATTTCAGACGGTAATACAGTAGGTTCTGAAGATAAAATATACCATTTTATTCAAATCTTTTTTGAATCCTTAAAATTAGAATTGAATCCTATCAATATGTTAATCTTGATTGTTATCTTATTTACAATTAAAGGAGTATGCTTTTATTATGCAGGAAAATACCTAGCTATTAACCAACAAATGTTCTCTAAAGAAATCCGATCAAAAATGATTGATGGAGTAAGAGATTTAAAATACAAAGAATTTATAGGAATTGATATAGGTCGTTTGCAGAACTCTTTAATAGGTGAGGCATGGCAAGTTGTTTTCGCTTGTAACCAATATTTGGAAACGATTAAAAATGGCATGTTCGTTATTATTTATCTAGGATTTGCATTCTTTTTAGATTGGAAGTTTTCAATTTTAGTTACTATTGGTGGATTGTTATCTAATTTCATATATAAGTATTTTTACAAAAAAACTGAAAGACTTTCAAGAGAAATCACAAAGAATAACCATAGATATGGTGGTGTAGTAATCGAAGTAGTAAATCATTATAAATATTTGAAAGCTACAGGACGAAGCATTGATTTCTTTAAACGTCTACAAAAAGAATTATCTAACCTAATTTCTAGCGGCATAGAAGTCGCAAAACTTAATGCAAAATTATCTGCTTTACGAGAACCAATGACAATTGCCATTATATGTCTTGTAATAGCAGTTCACATCATTTTTTTTCAATCTCCATTAGCGGCAATAATGATTATTTTATTGTTTTTCTATAGAGCGATGCAAAAAATTGTGGATATACAAACCAATTGGAATAATTATTTAGCCAATATTGGCTCTGTAGAAAATGTTCAAGAGTTTCAAAATTATTTAGATTCAAATCGTGAAAATAATAACGGTTCTAAAACCATAGATCATATTGATTCTATTGAATTGAAAGACGTTGATTTAACCTTTTCAGATCATAAAATTTTAAATAATATCAATCTAAATATCAATAAAAATCAATCAATAGCATTGGTTGGAGAATCTGGCTCAGGAAAAACTAGTTTAGTAAATATAATTTCAACTTTATTACCTAATAATTCTGGAACTATTCATATCAATGGGGAAAACATGAATTCAATAAATAATTCTGTTTATAGAGGAAAAATAGGTTATATCACTCAAGATCCAACAATATTCAATGCAAGTATATTTGAAAATATTACTTTTTGGGATGAAAAGAACCAAGAAAATCTTGCAAAATTCCACTATACATTAAGTCTAAGTGGATTAAATAATTATATCCAAACCCTAGTTAATAAAGAAGATACTCTTTTAGGAAATAATGGAATTAATATTTCTGGAGGGCAGAAACAGAGGATATCTATTGCTCGAGAACTTTATAGAAATGTTGATTTATTAATTATGGATGAAGCTACTTCTGCTTTGGATTCTGAAACAGAACAAATAATTAAGGAAAGTATAGATAAGCTTAAAGGTAAAATTACTATCATTTCCATAGCTCATCGATTATCAACAATTAAAAACGCTGACATAATTTATCTAATGGAACATGGGCAAATAACCTCATCTGGTACCTTTGAAGAACTTAAAAAGAATTCAACCTATTTTCAAAAATTAACTGATTTACAAGGTCTTTAAACATAACATATATGATACCTGTTACAAAGCCTTTTTTACCTCCTATTGAAGAATATCATAATTTCCTACAAGGTATTTGGTCAAGGGAATGGATAACAAATATGGGCCCCTTAGCCAGTAAACTGGAAATGGATTTAAAGGAATATTTATGTTTAAATCATGTTTTATTTGTTACTAATGGGACCATTGCACTTCAGATGACCATTAAGGCACTAGAAATTAATGGAGAGATTATAACAACTCCATTTTCATTTGTTGCAACTACTTCTTCAATTGTTTGGGAAGGGTGCAAGCCGGTTTTTGTGGATATAGATCCGGAAACTTTAAATATAGATCCCAACAAAATTATTGCTTCTATAACGAAAGATACAAAAGCAATCTTAGCAACTCATGTTTATGGAAATCCATGTGATGTCCTAGCAATTGAAGAAATTGCTAAACAATATAATCTTAAAGTGATTTATGATGGTGCGCATTCTTTTGGCGTTAAAATAAATGGCCGTTCAATTTTTGAATATGGTGATATTTCTATTTGCAGTTTACATGCAACTAAACTTTATCATAGTACAGAAGGTGGATTAGTTTTTACAAAAGATCCAAATTTGTTGAAGAAACTTTCATTAATTAGGAACTTTGGTATTACAGGATTCGATAGTTTTGGTGAACTTGGAATTAATGGTAAGAATTCTGAATTTCATGCAGCAATGGGTTTGGTCAATTTGAAATATATCGATCAAATCATTGCTCGCAGACTTGAAATTATAAATAGATATTCTGAGAAACTTGAAAATTTTAAAGCCGTGAATCCAAAATGGCATAAAGATTCAGAAAACAACGGTGCTTATTTACCCTACATTATCTCATCTGAAAATTTACTATTAAAAATAAAAAAAGCATTAGATGCGAACGAAATATTTACTAGAAGATATTTTTATCCAAGTTTATCATCAAGTTTACCTTATTTAGGTTCAGTTGAGATGACTATATCCGATGATCTTTCTAAAAGAATGTTATGCCTACCATTGTATTATGATTTAACTAATGAAGAAGTTGATTGGATATGTAGGTTAATATTAAGAGAACAAAATAATTAGAATATGCTAGTATTTGGAGCTAAGGGCTTAGCCAAGGAGGTTTTAGAGGTAGTAAAGCAAAATCGCAAACTTAATAAATTGGCCTTTTTTGATAATATAAGTTTAGAATCTCCTGAAAAACTATATGGTAAATTTAATATTATAAAGAATGATGAAGACGCTGTAAAATATTTTTCTAATATAGATTCCCATTTCACTATTGGAGTTGGTGGACCAAAAATTAGAGAACATGCTTTCAACACATTTATTAGTTTAAGAGGTAAACCAATTAATCTTATCTCTAATACATCTACAATTGGTTCCTATGGGGTAGAATTAGGCGTAGGAATTAACATTATGCAACAAGTTGTAATTACAAATGACATAAAAATTGGAAACGGATGTTTAATAAATCAGCTATCTTCTATAGGACATGATGTAGAAATAGGAAATTTTGTTGAAGTATGTCCAGGAGTGGCTATATCTGGAAATTGTAAAATTGGTAATCATTCGTTTTTAGGTACCAACAGTACAATTTTACCCCAAGTTACAATTGGCAAAAATGTGATTGTTGGTGCTGGCGCAGTAATTACTAAAAACATTCCGGATAATTGTACTGTAGTAGGAATACCTGGAAAAATTATTAAGAACTTTTAAGGTACATTGAGGAAAATGGTAAATAATTCTACTATATCTGTAGTAATGATTACATATGGTCATGAGAGATTCATTAAAGAGGCTATTAATTCTGTATTATCACAAAATTATGAAGGTATAATTGAACTGATAATTTCAAATGATTGTTCTCCAGATAATACGGAAGAAATTATTTTTTCCATATTAAATAACCATGATAAAAATTCAAATATAAAAATTAATTATCTAAGACCTTCGAAGAATTTAGGTGTTAAAGGAAATTTTCTCTGGGCATTAAGTCATGTAAAAACTCCATATGTACCATTTTGTGAGGGTGATGATTACTGGACTGATACCGAAAAATTAAAAAAACAAATTGAAGTTTTCGAACAAAATTCATACTTAGATTTATGTGCTACCAATACGGGTTTTTATTTTCAGAATGCAAATAGTTGGAATAGGAAAGTTATTGGATCGAAAAACTTTCCAATCCATCTAGATTTCAAGCAATTCATTTGGGATAGAGGATATATGGCACCATGCTCCTGGATGATAAAAACTCAATCTTTAAATGAAATATTAAAGGAGTTTATTCCTTCATTAGATATTTCCTATTATATCTATGCAAATTTTTTAGTAAAGTCGAGCGTTCACTTCATTAATGAGGTAACATGTGTATATAGAATATTAGAAGAAAGTGCTTCAAGATCAAAAAATATTTTCAATTTAATAACACGTGAAATGGATTTATACGAAACAGAATGTTATTTATTTGATAAAAATAGATCCATCGGCATAGATTTATACGATTTTTCGGAATTGAAGCGAAGGCATATTTATGTACTCTGTGAATTAATTCTTCAAATAAAAGATAATCTTGAATTTGATAGAGTAATCCATCAGATAAAGTCAAATAAGCCTGATATTTTAATTGAAGTTCATAGGGAATTAAAAAGAAGAACTAAGTTGAAATTTAAAATAAGAGAAATTTTAAAAAAAATAAAAAGAAGGTTAAAATTATTCATAATTAAAGAAAAGCCAATCGAAACTGATTTATAAGGAATTCTGATTTTTAGATTTTATTAAACAGAAACAATTATCTATGACAAAAATTAAAACCATAGCATTCTATTTACCTCAATTTCATCCAATACCAGAAAATGATTTATGGTGGGGAAATGGATTTACAGAATGGACCAATGTGGCCAAAGCAAAACCATTGTTTCCAGGACATTACCAACCGCATGTTCCAGCTGATTTGGGTTTTTATGATCTTCGTTTGCCAGAATCTAGAAAAGCACAGGCAGAACTTGCAGAAAAATATGGAATAGGAGGATTTTGTTATTGGCATTATTGGTTCGGAAATGGGAAAAGAATCTTGGAAAGACCTTTTAACGAAGTTTTAGAAAGTGGTGAACCTAATTTCCCATTCTGTCTAGCTTGGGCAAATGAATCTTGGAGTGGTATTTGGCATGGAAATCCAAAGACTGTATTAATGGAACAGGTCTATCCTGGTGTTTCTGATTATATTTCACATTTCAATTATCTTTTACCTGCATTCAAAGATGATAGATACATTAAAATTAATGGAAAGCCTTTATTTCTGGTTTATCAGCCTCTGCAAATACCAGATTTAAAACTTTTTGTTAAAACGTTTAGAGAATTAGCAGACAAAAATGGACTAAAGGGGCTTCATTTAGTGGCTACAAACGTTGAAGTTGATTGGGATTGCAAAGAGAATGGTTTTGATGCATTAACTCCTGCTGTCCATACAAAAGATAGTTATTTGAAATCTGCCAATAAAGTGGTTGATCTTTATAGGAGAGCAAAAACAAGTCGGCTTTCAAAGTATTATAAAAAATATTTTAAAAGACCTACAAGGATTTATAACTATAAGGACGCAATTCAAGATTTTAATGAAGATGCAGGTGAAAATTTATATTATCCTACAGTAATTCCAAATTGGGACAATAGTCCAAGAAGTGGTGTTAATGGATTCGTTTTGCATGATTCTACTCCTGATCTTTTTAAGAAGGCTTTGTTGAATGCTAAAAAAAGAGTGGAATCGTATGCGTCTGAAAATCAAATTATTTTTATTAAATCTTGGAACGAATGGGCAGAAGGAAATCATTTAGAACCAGATTTAAAATTTGGTCATCAATATTTACAAGTTGTAAAAGATGTTTTAGATGATTAATATTATGAATATAAAAACTTTCCTTGCTAAAGATTCACGAATTTATTATCCAAGATTTCTTTCTAAAGAATGGCTATTGGATTTAATACTACAATCCGAACAGTATTGGATTCGAAGATTTATGATAGCACTTCGGAAAGAAGAATATTATTCATATATAAAGCCAAGTAAATTTTTAAAATATTATTATCAACGCAGAAAAAATATTTTGGGTAGAAAATTAGGATTTTTTATCCCCGCAGGATGTTTTGATGAAGATTTGAAAATTTATCATTATGGCTCCATAATTATTAATCCAAATGCAAAGATAGGAAAACATTGTACGATTCATGGTAATTGTTGTATTGGAAGCAAAGGTAGTTTTCACGATACTTCTCCGATTATTGGAGATTATGTGGATATAGGGCAGGGGGCCCAAATATTAGGAGGTATTACGATTGCTAATGGGGTAAAAATAGGGGCGGGATCTATTGTTACTAAAGATATATTAATAGAAGAGGCAATTGTGGTCGGAATTCCTGGTAGAATAATTCCTTCAAAATAACGTAGATCATGGACTTAATTACGTTTCTTTTACCTGCGTATAAAGCTAAATTTTTAAAATCAGCAATTCAAAGTATTTTGAATCAAACCTATTCAAATTTTGAATTAATCATTGTAGATGATTGCTCTCCTGAAGGTTTAAAAAAAATTGTGGAACTCTTTGATGACCCGCGGATTAAATATTTCAAAAATGAAATAAATATAGGTGGTGCTAATCTAGTTAATCAGTGGAACCATTGCTTACAATTTGCTAATGGAGAATATTTAGTTTTAGCAGCTGATGATGATTTATATGAACCAGACTTTTTATCATCCGGTATGACCATTATGAATAAATATCCAAACTTAGATATTGTTCATTCTCCTATTAAAATCATTAATGAAAACAATGAAATAATTGGATTGGATGGATTTATACCAGAATATTCAAGTAAAATAGAGTTCGTATTTTATTGGTTGAATGCAACGGTATTTACTTGTATTGGTAATTATTTATTTAAGAGTTCTAAAATAAAGGAATTAAAATTCATTGATTTTCCATCAGCATTTGGTTCAGATACAGCTTCCGTAATTCAGATGACTGATAATGGTATTGGATCAATAGGATCGAGGGCTTTTAATTTTAGAATTTCTAGTATACACCTATCAAGTAATTTAGGAAAAATTGATGATAAATTAAGTGCAAATACTCAGTTATTCAATTGGTTTAAGAACTTAACTTTTCCTACCGCAGAAAATGAAATTGATAAATATTGCTTACATGAAATTAGATGGGAAAAATTATATGCCAAATCCATGTATGATTATTATCAATTAGTTGTTCGACATTTACCTATCCATAAATTAGGTGTAGTTAGAAAATGTGAGATTTTATCTCCAAAAGATCAGTTCAAATTGATTTTGAGATATTTCAAAGATAAAATTATAGGTAAATAACTCCCTTGCTAAATTTTAAAATGAAAAAAGTCACACCTATTGCACTTGCTTTTACACCGAATTATTTTATTCCTGCTGTTACCTGTATATCGTCCATACTTAAAAATTCTTCCCCTACAGCTATTTATGAAGTAATTTGTTTATTAACTGAAGAGCTAGCTTCAGACCAGATAAAGTTACTTGATAATTTGGATCCGAAGAGATTAACATTAAAATTCATAAATCTTTCGGGGGCATTGGAAGGTGTATATATAGATGAACGATACACTATTGCAGCTTCATTTAGATTATTACTTCCAGAAATATTAAAAGATTACGAACAAGTACTCTATTTAGACTGTGATATAATTGTTAGAAATGATCTGAATCAACTTTATCATACTGTAGATTTAAAAAATTATTATTTAGCAGCTGTATATGAAGCAGCATTAGATAGCCAAAAGCCATATTTAAAGCAGATAGGTTGTGAACCGGGGTACTATTTTAATTCTGGATTTCTAATCATGAATTTGAATAAAATGAGGGCGGATAACCTGAGCACTACTTTAATTGATGGATTGAAAGTACCATATCTCCAATTTCCTGATCAAGATGTGTTAAATATGTATTGTAAAGGAATGGTTTTAGGTTTAGAACCTATTTATAACAGTATCCGAACTTATTTTTTGCCACAATATAAAAGAGAATTTTTAAGAAGATACAAATTAGAGGATTGGGAGAAAGTGCAACACCATGGAAATATACATTACACAGGAGCAAAACCATGGAACAACCAAACCGTAAAATTTAATATTTGGTGGCAATATTATAATAAATTACCACTGGTTTACAAAAAACAGTGGCGTACTAACCAAAAAATGGAGATGTTATCTAAAATACTTTCATTTGCGATAATTGGTAATCTATATGAATATGTAATAAATGGATATAGGAAGCTTAAAGCCTAATTTTACTACTTGAGAATTATATGTTAAGAAAAATTTGGTCTACTATAAGAAGTGCTAAAATTAAAAGGAAACATTCCATGGTTTCTAATTATTGGAAACCTGTGGTCGAAAACTATTACCAAAACCAGCTTGAAATTCCAGTAGTAAAAAGGGTTAAAGAGCTTTCTTCAGATCAAATTATCTGGCAATACTGGGGGCAAGGAGTTGAAAATAATACATTGCCTGAAGTCGTCAATCTTTGTTTTAAAAGTGTAGACAAATATTGCGAAGACTTTTCAGTTATTAGGTTAAATGATAAAAATATTGCTGATTACCTTGAATTTCCTTCTTATTTAATAGATAAACTTCACAATGGATCATTAAGTAGAACCTTCTTTTCTGATATTCTTCGGTTAGCTTTATTATACCATTATGGAGGTGTCTGGTTGGATGCAACCATTTTGCTAACAGATTCCCTTCCCAAAAAAATGATGGATTTACCTTATTTCATGTTTCAAAGGGATCCCAATGAGGAGCATAAAACCTTTTGGGAACAGTCCTATGCATATTATTGGGGATGGGATAAAAACTTTAGAGTCAAGGTTTTAAATAGTATTATTTTTGCTAAAAAAGGTAATAAAGTTATCGGAGACAGTCTAAATCTATTATTATATTATTGGCAAAAAGAAAGTAAACCTATAGATTATTTTTTCTATCAGATTCTTTACCAACATTTAATAGAAAATCAACTGAAAGACCAAAAATGTATGTTGTTGAGTGATGTATTTCCTCATATTCTACAGACTAAATTCAATGGTTCTGCCGAATTTTGGCAAATTGAAACAGTTTTAGCAAAATGCAGCCTCCATAAAATGTCTTATTTTGATGAAAATGGTCAGGAACAATTGAAAAAATTTATTCAAAAATTTAATGTGCTGTAAATATGGGTTCAAAACATGCTTTTTTAATTTTAGCTCATCAGGACTTCAATATCCTTCAAATCTTGGTTGATACATTAGATGATATCAGGAATGATATTTACATTCATATTGATCGAAAAGTAAGCAGTCTTCCACAAATAAAAACTAATAAATCAAGACTTAAGTTTTTGGAAGGTGACAAAAGAATAGATGTTCGCTGGGGAGATGTATCACAGATAGAAGCAGAATTTTCCTTATTTAAAGAGAGTGCTCAGTACGGTGCTTACCATTATTATCATATTATTTCAGGCACGCATCTTCCTTTAGTAAATCAAGATGTAATGCATCAATTTTTTAATGGTCGAGATGAAGTAGAATATTTTGCAACTATGCCGTTTTCTTCAGAAGAATTAATTAGAAAAGGAAACAGACTGAATCTGATGATGAAATCATTTTCAACGAACGTAACTACTCAAAAGATTTGGCGTTTTGGAATTCGAATTCAAGAATTAATTCATTTCAAAATCAATAAAAAAACCAAATTTATTAAAGCTTCTAATTGGGTGAGTTTAACGGATAAAGCCGTAAAATATCTTTTAGAAAATCAATCAAAAATCCTAAAGAAATATAAATATAGCATGTGTGGGGACGAATTATTCATACCTACTGAATTAGCCGTATCGAACAAAAAATTTAATATGAAATTTTTAGAGAGTTATCTTTTTCATAAGGTGGGTGATGCAAATTCTACCATTTTAACTATGGATGATTATTCTCAAATACAACAATCTAAGGCATTATTTGCAAGAAAATTTAGTGAACAGCATTTGGACCTGGTTGATAAGATTCTAGATAAAGTAAAATCATGAAGAAGAAACATGCCTATTTAATACTTGCACATAATGAATTCCCTATCCTTAGGAAATTAATTACGTTATTAGATGATAACAGGAATGATATATTTATTCATTTTGATAAAAAAGTTAATAATCTTCCTGAATTATTTGTAAATAATGCTAGATTATTTGTGCTTGAAAATCGCGTTGATGTGAGGTGGGCTGATGTATCCGTAGTTGAAGCGGAGCTTATTTTATTTGAGAATGCATTTCACAAAAATGCTTATCAATATTTTCATCTTCTTTCAGGTGTTGATATGCCTATTAAATCACAAGATGAGATTCATCAATTTTTTGATAAACATGATGGAAAAGAGTTTATAGGTTATTATCAACAAGATAATAAAATAGAAATCAAGCGAAAAGTTAAAAGGTTTCATATTTTTCCGAAATCTTTTCGAAAAGATAATGGTTTAATAAATATTAGTAAAAAGCTATTTAGGTCTCTCCATTTAGTTCTTCAAGAAAAATTGAACATCGAAAGGAATTCTGGAACAAATTTTAAAAAAGGAACCCAATGGGTAAGTCTGACATCTGATTTTGTAGAATTGATCATTAAAAAAAGAAAAGAAATTGAAAAAATGTACTCCAATACTTTTTGTCCTGATGAAATTTTCATACAAACAATTTGTTGGAATTCTGACTTTAGAGGAAATATATATAACAAACAGGATGAAGGATTAGGATGTATGCGATACATTCAATGGGTAGATAATCAAATTATCGATTGGCGTTCTGATGATTTTGATAAGCTTGTAAGTTCTCCATACCTTTTTGCTAGGAAATTTTCCTCCAAAGATCTAAATATTGTTAATCTATTAGTAAATCATCTTTCTGTAAATCAATGATTTTTAAAGCTTTAGAAACTGAAAATCTAAAAGTAATAAACATACTTAGAATGCCTTTAATGATCATTGTATTATTTGGGCATACGGTTGGATTTGATATCCTGCCAGTAAAATGGTCTTGGGATTTTGAATCTATTTATATATTAGTCTCCGAAGCAATTTCACATACCTTTAGTCGAATTGTTGTTCCAAGTTTTTTTGTGTTTTCCGGTTATTTGTTTTTTTTGAAAATACAAGAATTTACAATCACTATTTATAAAGAACAACTTAGGAAACGAATTTTTTCCCTTTTAATACCCTATTTAGCTTCGAATTTACTCATGCTTATCGGCATACTAGTTAAGGTTAATGTTTTCGACTTATTGGGTATTCCAAATATAGAAGGTGAAGAATTTAAAAATCTCAGTTTAATGGATATATTTTGGAACTATCCATTAAATTTTCCGCTCTGGTATCTTAGGGATTTAATTTGTATGACCCTATTGACTCCTTTATTCTATTTATTGTTCAGATTTCTTGGCGCATTTGGCATATTGCTGTTAATGATACCCTATTTACTAAATCTAGAAATTAATATTCCAGGTTTTAGTTTAACCGGTATTTTATTTTTTGGAATTGGGTCCTATTTTGGTTTGAAAAAATTAGACTTAATCATTACTGATTATAAAATAGGTTTAGTTTTCATACTTATTTCTTTGATTTTGATTATAGTCTGCTTAATTAGTAGTCAATATCCATATTACGAACAATTAATCCGTGTTTATGCTATTATTGGTATTTGGGCTGTATTTTACGGAGGATATTTGTTAAGCAAAATCAATAACCTTTCAAACCTTTTAATCAAAACCGCAGGTTCTGTATTCTTTATTTATGCTGTTCATGAAATTTATATTATTAATTGGATAAAAGGATTTTTTGCTCGAATTAATAAAACAAATGATTGCATGTTGCAACTTATGTTTTATTTCATCATCCCATTTATCTGTTTATTTATTTGCTATTACCTTTATGTATTCTTGAGAAGGATTATGCCCACATTTATAAATTTAATTACTGGTAATAGGGAGATTACACTCAAAAAAAATACGATTAAAACATGAAATTGCCTTATGTATCAATTATAATTCCTGTATATAATGCGGAGAAAACCATTGGTTTAAGTTTAGACTCTTTAAGAAATCAAACTTATCCATATCTGGAGCTGATATTTATAAATGATGCAAGCCAAGATGAAAGTCTGAAAATGCTTAAGGATTTCCGGGCTTCATTTGATGGAAATAAGGAGGTAATAATTGTATTAGCAAACCATGATGTAAACAGAGGAGTGGCTTGCGCTAGGAATACAGGACTGGATTTAGCTACAGGTAAATATATTTATTATGTGGATGCTGATGATCAATTAGATCATCATGCCATTGAATTATTGGTTACTAAGGCTGAAAAGGAAGATTTTGATATTTTGGGCTTCAATTGGTATTTAAAATTTTCCAATAATGAACGCAAAATGATTCAGGCAACCTTTCAAGATAATCAAGATGCGATTAGGCTTATGTTGAATGGGAATTTACGTTGGAATCTTTGGATATTTTTTGCTAAACGAAAGCTTTATGAGGATCATAATATTAGGTTCATTCCTGGGAAAAATATGGGTGAAGATTTGATGGTGAGTGTGAAATTATTTCATTACGCAAAAAAAGTAGGGCAAATTTCTGATGCATTTTATCACTATGGACAGTCTAATCAAGAATCATTAACCAAAGTTTATGCTGAAAAACATATTCAAGAAGTTAGTGGAAATTTGGAGGAAGTAGAAAATTTTTTAAAGGCCAACAATAATATGGTTGATTTGGAAAATCTCTTGGCTTTTTTAAAATTGAATATTAAACTTCCAATGCTAATTAGTAGCCAAAAAAAACAATATATCAGGTGGTTGAATTTATTTCCAGAAGTGAATAAATATGCCATGGAAAACAAAGCACAATCGCTACGAATTAGGTTCTTACAATTTATGGCTACAAAAAAACAATTTTGGTTCGTTAAACTTCATTATTATGTGATAATTAGAGTAGTTTACGGAATTATTTATCATTAACTTGATTTATAAAATGTTCAAAATAATATCTTACATATTTATTGCGGTTATAGTTAGCTTTTATTTTTTTCCAATAAGCTTTACTTTTCTACCTGCTAGTCTCAATACAAAGATGATGTTGGGCGTTTTGGGTATTGGTTTTGCTGGTTTGAACTGGTTGAAAACACAGAATTTAACTGTAAGTAGAGGGTTGCTTATTTCCATTATTATATCTTTATTATTTTCTTTTATTTGCTATTATTCTACTGATATAAATAATACGACAGATTACTCCTATGCAAGTTATATTGTAAGCTTCTCTGTTTGGTTTTTTGGAGCTTTTGCGGTCTGTTATATTATTAGAATTGTTCATGAAATTGCTTCCTTAAGGATCCTAACAAATTATTTGGCTGCTGTATGTTTTTTTCAATGTGTTGCTGCTTTAATGATTGATAATATTCCTGCTTTTAAATTGTTGGTAGATAGTATTGTAAATCAAGGCCAGGATTTTTTTGATGAAGTAAATCGTTTGTATGGAATAGGGGCTGCTCTTGATTCTGCAGGGGTCCGGTTTTCTCTTGTCCTTGTATTGATAACATCATCCTTAAATAATAGTATTAAAACGCGAGAAAATTCATGGTATATTGCCATGTTATTGATTGCTTTTTTTACCATTTCTGTAATTGGTAATGCGATTGCTCGTACAACCATTCTTGGGGTATCTAGTTCATTGATCTATTTTTTTATAGGATCTGGTTTGTTTAGAAGTATTGTTAAGATGGAATCTATAAAACTTGGGATTCTATTTGGATTTCTCTTAGTTGTTGCCATATTTATTTCCGTCTATCTATACAATAACAATAAAGAATTCTATGATCAAATGCGATTCGCATTCGAAGGTTTTTTTAATTGGATAGAACATGGGGAATGGAGAACAGGTTCAACTGATAAATTAAATCGAGAAATGTGGATATGGCCTGAAGATCAAAAAACCTGGCTTATAGGATCAGGAAAATTTGGTTTATATGAATTCAGTACTGATATCGGATATTGTCGTTTTATTCTTTATTGTGGATTAATTGGCTTTTCTGTTTTTGCTTTTCTATTTGTTTTTAACGCACTATATTTTATGAATCGGTATCCAAAATATTGGATGATGTTTCTTATTTTCTTGGTATTAACTTTTATTTTCTGGGTTAAGGTGGCAACGGATATTTTCTTTATTTATGCCTTGTTCTATTGCCTAGATACGTTTTCAGACGAAGAAGAAAATGAAGTTGAAGAATTGGATGTAATAGGTAATAATGAAAAATTAGATGAAAATAGTCTATTGTATCCTCGGTACGTTTAATTCGGGTGGGATGGAAAGAGTATTGGCCAATAAAGCCAATTATTTGAGTAAATTAGGCCACCAAATAACAATAATTACCACTGATCAACTCGGTAGAAAACCCTATTTTCAACTTAATGAACAAATTGACCAAATTGATCTTCATATAAATTATACGGAAAATAATAATCAAGGTCTAATGACCAAAATATTAGATTTTCCACGCAAACAACGAAAACATAAAGCATCTTTAGAAAAGGTTCTTCAAAAAATTAAACCAGATATTACCATATCCTTATTCGATCATGATGCAGCTATCATTTCAAAAATCAAAGACGGAAGTAAGAAAATAGCAGAAATTCATTTTTCGAGATTTAAACGAATCCAATATGGAAGAGGAGGCCTTTGGAACTTGGTCGATAGATGGCGTAGTAAACAGGATCTAAAAACCATTAAACTATTTGATCGATTTGTAGTATTAACCGAAGAGGACAAAAATTATTGGGGTGCATTGAACAATATTCTCGTAATACCAAATGCAAATAGTTTTACACCCAATAGCTTGGCTGAATTAAATATCAAACAAGTAATAGCAGTAGGAAGATATGATTTTCAAAAGCATTTCGATTCTTTAATACGGATTTGGGAAAGAGTGGATAAACAGAACCCAGATTGGAAACTGAAGATTTTTGGTTCAGGTCCGTTAGAAAGTGAACTACAACAACAGATAAATGATGCTCAATTGCAACATAGCGTATCATTGGAAAGACCAGTTAAGAATATTGAGAAAGAATATCTTAATAGTTCCATCATCGCATTAACATCAAGGTATGAAGGTTTACCTATGGCTTTGTTAGAAGCACAAGCCTGTGGTCTACCTATGGTCGCCTATGCTTGTAAATGTGGACCGAAAGATATTATAACTGATGGAGAAAATGGATTTTTAATTCCAGAGGAGAATGAAACGTTATTTGCAAAACGACTATTGGAATTAATGAATAGCGAAAATAGGAGAAGGGAAATGGGTAGAAAGGCATTTGAAAATTCAATTAATTATTCCGAGGATCGCGTCATGGAAAAATGGATAAACCTTTTTACTGAATTAACTGTTAAAAAATGAAAAAGATTGTCATATCTGCTGTTAATTTAGTGGAAGCTGGCACATTAGCTATTTTAAGAGATTGTTTAGCATTTCTATCTGATTTTGCACCTAAGCATGGTTATCATGTGACAGCTATTGTTTTTAAACGGGAGTTGGCAGATTTTCCTAATATTGAATATATAGAGACCACCTGGCCCAAAAAAAGATGGACAAATAGATTATGGTACGAATATGTTTCCATGAACCGTATTTCCAAAGAAATTAGTCCTGTTTATTTATGGTTTTCATTACATGATACAAGCCCTACCGTAAAAGCGGAACGTCAGGCCGTTTATTGCCACAATTCTTTTTCCTTTTATCGTTGGAAAATGCATGATGTAATATTTGCGCCAAAAATTGTTCTCTTTGCTTTGATGACCAAATACATTTATAAAACAAATATCCATCAGAACCATTATTTGGTCGTACAACAAGAATGGTTTAGAAAAGCATTGTCTCAAATGTTTGATCTCAACGAGAAACGAATTATTGTTTCCCCTCCAGATATGGCCTTGCAACATGCAATTCAGTCAAATTCCAAAATACAAAAAGTTAAAAGCTTTTTATTTGCAGGCTCACCGAACAGCCATAAGAATTTTGAAGTAATATGCAAAGCTTCAAAAATATTGATTGAAAAATACCATATTACAGATTTTAAGGTTAAAATTACCGTAAAGGGAAATGAAAATAAATATGCCGAATGGTTGTATAAAAATTGGAAAAATATAGCACAAATTGACTTCATGGGCTTTATTCCAAAAGGTATGTTAATGGAATGTTATAACAAAACTGATTGTTTGATTTTTCCTTCCAAAATTGAATCATGGGGATTGCCGATTTCTGAATTTAAAATTTCTAATAAGCCTATACTTTTGGCAGATTTACCATATGCACATGAAACAGCGCAGGACAGCCAATTAACAGCATTCTTCCATCCAGATGATGAACAACAATTAGCCATTTTAATGAAAGAATTGATTGAAGGAGATTTCCACCAATTAAAAGCCGTTCCATCTATTGAAATTAAAGAACCAAAAGCAACGAATTGGTTGCAGTTATTTCAACTATTATTGAATTAAGGGAAATTAAATGAATTCTATTTCTTTCATAGCAATTATTGGAATATTATATCTATTATCCATTTCATTGTGGAAAAAGAAATATGTACCATTCACCATTGAACAATCCAACAGTTTCAAAGGAATATTAAGTATATTGATTGTCCTGAGCCATCTCAATTTCCATGCTGAAATGCCTTTGTTTTTGACTATCACAAAATGGGCAGGAACCAAAGTAGCCCTATTCTTTTTTATTTCGGGATATGGATTAATGGCTTCTTACCGAAAAAAAGAACAATCTTATCTTCAAGGTTTTTTAGGCAAGAGATTATGGAAAATTGTTTTACCATTATTGGTCATCACCCTCTTTTTTTTATTCACTCAATTTCTTGATAAAGGAATATTCAATCTAGAAATATTCCAAAATCTTTGGATCGGATTAACCCCCTTACCTTATTCTTGGTTTGCATATATTATTTTGATTTTTTATCTAGTATTTTTTGTGGTTTTCAGCACAAAATGGTCCTTGATTATTAAAATAATCAGTATGTTTTCCATTTCATTGATTATTTCAGCTCTCCTTTATCAAAAAGGATTCGATCGTGCTTGGTGGGTGTCTAACCTTGCATTTCCTTTCGGTATGTTATTTCAAGCCCAAGAATCACGATTAATCGGATGGAGCAGAACAAAATTTGGTAATATTTTATTTGTCCCAATCTCTTTAGGGTTGGCCTTTATTTTCGCGTTTTTTAAAATCGAATTTTTATATATCTTCTCATATGTTTTTATAGTATTAGCAGTCGTCATTCTTTTAAGTTATTCTGGATTACCAAAGGGTAGCATATTTAATTTCTTGGGGAAGATTTCTTATGAAACTTACCTTATCCACGGAGTTCTATACTTTATACTCCGAGGTAACCATATTTTTATACAGAATAATTGGCTTTATTTAGGAGCTTCTATATTATCAACAATTTTTCTGGCAACCTTATTTCATAAGCTTTTTAATTACATTTATACGCTCAAAAAATGAAGATATTACAAGTAGGAAAGTTTTATCCCATTCGTGGCGGAGTGGAGAAAGTCATGTATGATCTCATGTTAGGACTATCCGAAAGGGAAATTCACTGTGACATGTTATGTGCTTCCACTGAAAATTTTCCGGAAACAGATATAGTTATAAATCAATATGCCAAGTTATTCGTTGTCTCCACGCAAATTAAAGTTGCTGCTACCATGTTGGCACCAAAGATGATTAGCAAGCTTAGAAGTATAGCTAACCAATATGATGTCATTCATATCCATCATCCAGATCCTATGGCAACTTTAAGCCTGTTTTTGGCAGGTTTTAAAGGAAAAGTAGTATTGCACTGGCATAGTGACATCCTCAAACAAAAAACCTTGCTGAAGCTGTATAAACCGCTTCAGGATTGGTTGATCAAAAGAGCAGATTTGATAGTAGGAACGAGTCCAATTTATGTAAAAGAGTCTCAGTTCTTAACTAAAGTTCAAGAAAAAATTGCTCATATCCCTATTGGAGTCGAACCTTTGTTAACCGATTCTACAAAAGCAAACTTGATAAGAGGAAGATTTGCAGGTAAAAAAATTTTATTTGCTCTTGGTCGTCTGGTCGAATATAAGGGATATCCTTTCTTAATAGAAGCTATGAAGGGTTTGGATGATTCTTACCATTTACTCATTGGTGGAATCGGGCCATTAAAAGAAGAGCTAGAGAATCAAGTCAAAGCTTTAAATCTACAAGATAAAATTACTTTTTTAGGATTTATAGCAGACGAAGATGTACCCAACTATTTTAAAGCTTGTGATATTTTTTGTTTAAGTTCGACTATTAAAACGGAAGCATTTGCTATCGTACAGATCGAAGCCATGTCTTTAGGTAAGCCTGTTATCTCCACTAGAATTCCTGGTTCTGGTGTTAGCTGGGTTAATGAACATGAGGTTTCTGGATTAACAGTTCCAATAGAAAATGTTGATGATTTTAGGAATGCTATATTAAGGTTAGGCGAAAATAAAGAATTTTACGACCGATTGAGTAAAGGCGCATCAGAACGCTTTCAACAAAATTTTACTTTAGATAAAATGATTGATAAGACTATTACCATCTATAAAAGTCTTTAAAATTGCCTCTGAAATCATAAATTAGCTACAAATAATAATTTTTAGCCGTTTACATTCGAGAAGCATATTCCTTATTTTAATTAATTATTAATTTTGCCTTTCTACTATGCATAATTCATACGAAAACAATGATCCTAGCGTCCTCCGTATTAAGAATGAGCTCTTTTTTGAACAGGTCAAGCCTTTATTAAAAGAGGGCAAACCAGTTCAGATTACAGTAGTAGGAGGAAGTATGCGACCATTTCTTAAACCAGGTGAAAGGATAATTCTTAAGCCTATTCAGGAAAGGGATTTAAAAATTGGGCACATTGTTTTAGCAGATACAAAATCTGGTTATGTCATGCATAGGATTATCCGTATTAAAAATAATTTAATATGGATGGCTGGAGATGGTAATTTAGCTCAAATAGAGCAAATATTTAAAGAGGAAGTGTTTGCATCGGTTGAAGTAGTGATTAGAAATGGAAAACAAATCAATTTACAAACTGCATCTTCTAAAATAGCTGCGATGTTTTGGTTTCTAGCTCGACCATTTAGGATTTTTGCTTATAAAATATTTAAGATTAAGTAGAAGTAGAATTATATTTAGATATACATGAGGTTACGTAAGGACTTAGAAGTAAGGCAGGTAGGGGAGGATTATGTGATTATAGAACCTGATCAGGGCATGATGGATTTCTCTAAGGTGTATACCTTGAATGAAACTGCAGCTTGGCTGTGGAATTCGCTTAAGAATACAGATTTCACTGTTGATGATGTGGTTAAATTGTTGATGGAAGAATACGAACTCTCTGATAATGATCACAAAACGGTTGAAGCTGATGCTGAAAATTTAATTGCCATTTTTAAAAAGAATAATTTGTTGGCAGAAGATTAATGTTAAATAAGGTACAACAGGCATTTCTCACTTTATTAAGATCTGGACTTTGGGATAGTCCAATTGAAGATCTTTCCATCTTTCCTTTAGATAAGGAGGAATGGAAAAACCTGTACAGCATCTCCATGGCACAAACGGTGGAAGGAATTGTTTATGAAGGAATGTTGAAATTACCTCCAGCTTTTTTACCACATAAAATCTTTCAACTTCGATGGACTGTGAGGGTAGACCAAATTGAAAGACAAAATAAATTGATGGCCGAAATATTGGTTCAAATTGATGATATCTTTAAAGAAGAGGACATTCCTTTTACCTTGCTGAAAGGGTTAAGTTTAGCGAGTCTTTATGAAAAACCTTTATTGAGAAGCAGTGGAGATATTGATCTATATTTTGATTCTATTAAAGATTTTAAACGGGCTAATGCTTTAATAAGATCAAAAAACATCCAAGTAAATACCGGTGCATTGAACAGTTCAATCTACCTATGGAAATCATGTGAAGTGGAGCACCATACCAAAATGATGGATATCTTAAATCCATTTAAACAGCGTTATATCAAAAAATTGATAAATGCTGAAAAGGGATTTTATAGGAAATTAAAAATTCAGGAAAAGACCATTAATGGTATATCCTGGACATTGGCACATATTCAGACCAATTCCCATATTTTAAAACATTATTTGGGTTTTGGAATTGGCTTACGGCAATTCTGTGATGTGGCAAGGTTATATAAAAAATCAATAAGCGAAATTGATAAATTAAAGCTTCAGGCACATTATAAAAAATTAGGAATATTGGATTGGATGTATATGGTTAATAACCTGCTTATTCAATATTTAGGTTTATCCAAAAATTTCCTTCCATTTGAGAATCACCCTGAGCAAGATGCCAAATGGTTATTAAATGATGTGTTGGTAGCAGGTAATTTTGGATTCCATGATACGCGATATGTTCAACACTCGGATAATTTGAAAGAAAATAGACAACGAAACAATGCTCTGGAACGGGTAGTACCTCATCTTTTGAATGCTAAAAAATATGCTCCTGCAGAAGCCTTTTGGTTTCCAATTTTTAAAACACGTGATAGATTAATTGGACATAAAGAATGAATTATTCCATTAAAAGACAGATCAATTGGGCGTGGAACTTTGCAAAAGGTTTCCATGCGCAGATATTTGTTTATTTTTTACTAGAATTAACCAGTATTGTCTTTTCATTGCTCTTTGTATATTATTCGAAAAAGTCGGTAGACATTGCATTAAATGTAATACCAGGGGATTTAAGATTACATATATTTTTAGTGGTAGGAAGCGTTTTTGCAGGTATAGTTGCTAAATTGATCGCGACTTATATAAACCAGAAAACCCAATTGAAATTTACCTTAAGGATCCAGAACCAAATTGTTGCTAAACAATTGAATGCAGTTTGGCAGGTACTAAAACAATGGTTTACTGGTGATGTGATGGTTCGAATTACAAACGATTGTAATGAAGTTGTTCAGATGATCAGTCATGCTGGAGTTAACTTTATTGTAACTACCTTAAAATTGATAGCTACTTTCATTTTCTTATGGGTAATTGATCCTATGCTAGCCATCATGATTATAGCTATTTCTCCCTTGTTTTTATTTTCCAAAATATATTTTAAACGACTTCGCCAATTAAACTATAATGTTAAACAATCGGAGAGTGAGGTTGGAAATATTATGCAGGAAAATTTAAGGAACAGAGGTTTAATCCAGTCCCTAAGTATATTTGCAGCTCGCCATTTCATCATGGAATCTGCACAGCAAAATTCATTAGGTTTAAAACTGAAACAATTGAATTTCAATCTATTTACCCAAACCATGATGAAAGTAGCCATTAATGTAGGTTACCTAACTGCCTTTATCTGGGGAATTTATCGATTGCACCAAAATGAAATTACTTTTGGAACTATGACTGCGTTTTTACAATTGGTTGGGCGCATTCAATCACCTATTTTATCATTGATTACGTTTTTTCCTGCTTTCATCCGATTTCGTACTTCAGCAGATCGATTAATGGAAATTGATCTTATTGAACAAGTTGAAACTTCCAATAACCATTTTGCAGAAGGAATTAATTCTATACGGTTTGAAAATGTAACCTTTGCTTACGAGCATCAGGATGTGATACATAAACTTAATGTGGATATGAAAGCTGGGGAGCCGGTTGCTATTGTAGGAGCAAGTGGTAAAGGCAAAACAACATTAATAAGACTATTATTAAACTTGATAAAGCCTGTTAAAGGAAGAATTATATTGGAAGATAAAACTGGGGATGTAAAGGACTTGAACAGTTCGCATAAATTGAACTTTTCCTATGTACCTCAAGGTAATACCTTATTTTCAGGTAGCATTTATGATAATTTAAGGATTATCAATAAATCCATAACCGAAGAGCAAATGATCAATGCATTAAATCTCGCTTGCGCTGATTTTGTTTTTCAGCTTCCTGAAGGACTACATACCAAAATTGGCGAACAAAGCTATGGCTTATCCGAAGGACAGGCACAACGAATCGCTATCGCTAGAGCCATTTTAAGAGATTGCGACATTTGGCTTTTTGATGAAGCAACATCTGCATTGGACGAAGAAACATCTAATCGACTGCTTGATAATTTGATGAAATACGCAAAAGAAAAGATCATGATTTTTGTTACTCATGATGAGAAAGTGGCTTTAAGATGTAAAAAAGTAATTCAAATGAACTAATCATGCATTCAAAATTGGAAACTATGCACAAAACGGTTTATTATGCAGTTGCAGGTCTTGGATTAGAACTTCAAGTTCCTCAAACCTTCAATTTGGATGTTATATTACCTTCTTTTACAGATTTTAAATCCAAATTTTCTGAAGAAATTCCAATTATTAGTAGAGTTGAGGTTTCGTTTAATGAATTATCCTATGATCTGAAAGAGGCTAAATTACTTTCTGATATTTCCAATTTCTGGCAGGATAGATTCAAATTTTATGAATATGGAGACCAGTATTTAACGATTCTAAAAAGTGAGGATGGTCAATTTGAATGGTCCATGCTAAGTAGTAAAGATTTTAAAAAGGTTCGGATTAAAGCAGCAAGTTTCAACAAATATAAAGAGAATGTTTTAACCTGGTTTTTAATGGTAATATTTGCTCAAGCCTCTTTATCTGAAAATACCATTTTAATCCATGCTTCTGTGGTTGAAAATGGGCTAAATGCATTCGCGTTTTTAGGAAAAAGTGGTACTGGAAAGAGTACACACAGTAGACTTTGGTTAGAAAACATTCCTGGATTTTCATTGTTAAATGATGATAATCCAGCAATTCGTTTGATAAATGGCGAAGTTTTTATTTTTGGTACGCCTTGGAGCGGAAAAACAGCCTGTTATCGTAACGAAAAAAGGAAATTGGCAGGTTTTGTGAGATTAAAGCAAGGACCTCAAAACACACTAACCTTTATGGAAAATACCGATAAATTGATATCCGTTTTACCAAGCTGTTCAGCCATTCGATGGAATGCCGACCTGTTTTCATCCATGACCGATATTTTAATTCAAATTGTTCAAATTATACCAATAGCAAATTTAGTTTGTTTACCTAACGCTGAAGCTGCATCTTTGTCATACACTAACTTATCCACATAAAAAATCCATCATGAAAAAAATCATTTTCGGAATTAGCGTTTTTACGCTCTTATTTTTAAACTCTTGTTTGGTATCCAAAAAGGTCGTATTCGTGGAAGATATGTCTCCAAACCTTCAATATGAAATGGAAAAAATTCCACCATTGAAAATTCAAGCCAATGACCGCTTAAGTATACAAGTTGGCTCAAAAAATCCGGAATTAGCCGCTCCATTTAATAATGAATCAGGGTTATATACTGTGGATGAAAAGGGAGCTATTTTATCAAATGCAGTAGGCTCAGATAGAGGTTACCTAGTGGATCAGAATGGAAATATTGAATTTCCAATTTTAGGAACCCTAAATGTAGAAGGAAAATCTATTGATGAGATAAAGAACCTTATCAAAAGTAGATTAGAAGGTGATAAAATTTTAAATGATGCTACAGTTAAAGTTGAATTGACCAATTTGAAAATCATTATGATGGGTGAAGTAGGGGGTATTGGAATTCTAAATGTACCAGACGGTCAAATCAATTTATTGGAAGCGATTACACGTAGTGGTGGATTAACCAATAACGCGATGACAAATGAAGTTGCTGTCATCCGTGAGGAAAATGGAACACGGAAAATGTATTTGAATGATATCGAAAAGGTAGCTCTCTTTGAATCTCCCACTTTCCATTTAAAACAGAATGATATTGTATATGTGAAACCTAGAACAGCTGTTACTACACCTAGAGAGGATATGACCTGGAGATATATTGGTATGTTTACAGGATTAACTACCCTGGTGTTTACTATGTTAGCTGTATTCAAAAAATAAAACTATGTCTAAAATAAGTAACACATATATGCAAAAACAACAAGAAAAGTCAATCAATATATTAGATCTTTTCCGCTATTTATTAGCCAACTGGAAATGGTTCTTATTATCTGTATTGATTTTTGGAGGATATTATTATTATCAATATAGTAAGACTCCTTATTTATATAGCCAGTCTGAAACTGTTATGATTAAGACAGCTAGTAATACCATGGTTGCTACACGGATTGCACGACCTAATAACTTTTATAATGCAGTCAATGTAAACAGTGAGATTTTACAATTACGTTCAAAAGAATTAATGCGAAATACCATTGATTCACTAAATACAGATATTAGCTATTCAGTTAAATCGGGACTGCGTACATTAGAATTATATCGCACATCACCCTATTTAGTAGAATTTGAAGGCATCAACCAAAATGCAGGTTTTTCTTTCAATTTACGTCGTAAAGATGCTAATAAAGTGGAGTTATCAGATTTTTCTTCTAATAAAGAGGCAAAATCAATTATTGTACCTTTAAACCAATTGGTAAATACTCCGGTTGGAAAAATGATAATTCAATTTAATCCCAATTTGAATTACCGTAAGTCTTCTGATGACCAGATTACCATTACTAAATCTCCTGTAGATGCCATGGTTGGTTATTTCTTGGGGAAATTACAAATTAGACAAATGGAAGATGTGGAGCTTTTGCAGGTTACTATGGAAGATAGCAATCCATTGCGAGCTGCCGATATGATCACTAAATTAATAAAAGTCTATAATGTGATGACTATCGAGGATAAAAATACGATAGCTCATAATACGGCTGATTTTATTAGGGATAGGATAGCGATTATTGAAGAGGAATTAAGTTCTGTCGAATCCGATATTGAAGGAATGAAGATCCAGAATCAAGGCTTGGATGTAAAAGCTGCGGGCGAACAATTCTGGTCTGAATCTCGTGGATACCAATCGACCAGTAAGGATATAGAAACGCAGAAAAAATTGGTGGAGATCATGCGTCAACGATTAAATGATCCTGCACGTGCAAGAGATCTTATTCCTAGCAATACTGGGTTAGTTGATGGTAATATTGAATCAATTATTTCTGAATATAATAGTGTCCTTTTAAAAAGGAACCGATTGCAAGCAGGGGAAAACTCGAACAACCCTATTGTCCAAGATATGGACAATGCCTTAGTGGCTATGCGCGAAAACATCGTTAGAGCTGTAGACAATGTAATTACGGGTTTTAATATTAAAATCAGAAACCTTCAACAGGAGGAAAATGCAGCCATCAGAAAAGCCCAAGCCTTACCAACAAAACAGCGGATGATGCTCTCTGTGGAGCGCCAACAAAAAGTTAAAGAAGAACTGTATATTTTCTTATTGAATAAACGAGAAGAAAATGCCATTAACCAAGCAATGACGGATGATAATATCCGTATTATTGACTCTGCTTCAGGAAGTGATTGGCCAATTTATCCAAATAAACTAAAGAAGCTTGCTATTGGTATAGGAATAGGATTAGCCATTCCAGCAATCGTTTTATTATTGATTCTATTATTCAATACGAAGATTCGAAACAAGCGGGATATTGAATCTGAAGTTTCCATTCCATTTGCTGGAGAAATTCCATTCTCTACAGATATGCAATCTGCAAAACAGGAAGTAGTTGTTAAAGAGCAAGGAACTGATGAAGTAACAGAGGCCTTCCGGATATTCCGAACAAATTTGGGCTTTATGTCATCTGGAGATAAAGAACAGAAAGTCTTGACTTTCACCTCCTTCAATGTAGGAGCCGGTAAAACATTCTCTGTCATTAATTTAGGCGTAAGTTTTACCTTTCTAAAAAAACGTGTGGTTTTAGTTGATTTGGATTTAAGAAAAGGAACATTAAGTCATAAAACCAAAGTTCCCATGCCAGTAGGAATTACACATTATCTTGCCGATAACAATACGCAAATCGATGATATTATCTATAAAGATAGAATTGCAGACGGACTTGATATCATTCCAATTGGAGTAATAGCGCCTAACCCAGTTGAGCTTTTATTATCAGAACGATTAGACAATTTATTTGCAGAGTTAAAGAATCGTTATGATTATATCATAGTCGATAATGTTCCATTAGGAATTGTAGCAGATGCTAAGATTGTTAATAGAATAACCGATGTGACTTTATTTGTTGTACGTGCTGGTAAGATGGATAAACGTCAATTACCAGAAGTTCAAAAAATCTATGAATCTGGAGATTTAACCAATATGGCTATCCTTTTAAATGGTGTTAAATTTAATGATACCCGTTACGGCTATGGAAGCTATGGTTATGGTTATGGTGGATATGGTTATGGATATGGTTACGGTTATGGAAACCATAAAAAGAAAAAATCAATTTTTAATATCTTTAAGAAACGATAGATTTAAATAATGAATCATTAAAAAAGCGAATCAGAAATGATTCGCTTTTTTGTTTAAGATATTGATTTAGTTAAGCTACTAGAATCTCATTACAATGCTTTTTAATATTTGAAGCCATTTTTTCAATTGGCAGGTCATCAGCATCAGCTCCAAACGGTTCTTCAATTGACTCCCCAATCATTTCCAAAGCAGCCAATACATAAAAAATAAATGGTACCGCCGCAATCACAAAATAGCCTAAAGAAAATACATAACCAATTGGTAAAGTCGCTGTATACAAGATTATAAACGTTTTTATGAATGAGCTATAGCCCAATGGGATAGGTGTATTCTTAATTCTTTCACAGGCTCCGGTAACTTCGGTTAATGCCGTTAATTCTTTGTTTAGCGTAATCAATTGGTCCCCAGTAATTTTACCTTCTTTATATAAAATATTAGTTTTCTTGTAAATCAATGCCGCAACCTGGTTAGGTCCATGTTTTTTATCATCCAATGTATTCAACTCCGGATTTAACTTTTCATCCAGCATAAACTTGGTATAATCCGATTTTAAATAAGAGGAAAGCGTTTCAGCAAATAAAGCGATTGATTTCCTATAAAAACTTCTATTCACTTTATCATCAGGAGACAAAAAAGCATTCATTTTTATGGCCAGAATCCTACTGGTATTGGTAAGAGATCCCCATTGCTTTCTGGCCTCCCACCATCTATCATAAGCTGTATTCGTTCTAAACACCAAGAGTAGCGACAAGACAAAACCCAATAAACTATGAACAATACTGACGTTCTTCAACATATTTCGATCTTCTGCATCCACATAAGATAATTCCCAATAAGCCAATGCTGCTGAGATAACTGCTGATGCAATCAAATAGGGAAGGAGTCTTTTGAAGATTCGAAAAGTATGAAGGTAAATAGTGGTACTTAACCAGTCTTTGGGATTGTATATGATCATTTATATTTTTCTTTGAGGTTATTCAGAAATAGCCTAATTTCACGCAATATGACAAAAACCCGCAAAACAGTCAAGAAAAAAATAACCCCAGATAAACAAGATCAGCGTAAATTACTGATTTGGAGTATTGTTCTGCCTGCAGTTTTTGTCTTATTGATTTTTGGTATTCAACACCGGGCTGGAATTGCCTATTTATGGGTAAAATGGTTCGAAAAGGAAAAGATAAGCCAAGAAGATAATGGAAAATTTGATGTCAGGAATATAGAATTAATGCGGAGGCATGATGATAAAATCTACGGCATTGATGTATCGCAATATCAGGGAACTATTTTCTGGGATCAAGTATTAACAATTAACGATGAGTTTCCGATTGATTTTATTTTTGTACGTGCGACGATGGGCGAAAAGGCAAAGGACTCCAAATTTAAATCCAATTGGAAATCCATTAAAGATAAGAACAAACTCCGAGGAGCATACCATTATTTTAGACCGAATGAAAACTCCATTAAACAGGCCAATAATTTTATTCGAACTGTAAAGTTGGAACCCGGTGATCTTCCACCAGTTTTAGATATAGAAGAAATGCCTAGAAATCAATCCATGGATAGTTTAAAGGTAGGACTAAAACGTTGGTTGATAGAGGTCGAAAAACATTTCCAGGTTAAACCTGTTCTTTATTCGGGAGATAAATATTTTGCAGATTTTTTAGAAAAGGAATTTGCTGACTATACCCTTTGGATTGCCAATTATAATTTTTGGGTTGAAAAACCTAAAAAACATTGGAATATATGGCAGTTCTCCGAAAAGGGAACTGTTAATGGAATAAAAGGACCTGTTGATCTTAATATGTTCAATGGCGATATTGAAGAATTGGAAGAGTTATGTCTTCCCTTAAATTAAATAAAGTATTCTTTTTAAATAAATAATAATGGCATCGTTCAACGAAATATTACAACGTAACGCATTGGTTTTAGTTGATTTCTCAGCAGCATGGTGTGGCCCTTGTCAGATGTTGGCACCCATCCTCCAAGAAGTTAAAGCAGAACTGGGAGATAAATTAAGTATAATCAAAATTGATGTGGACAAAAACCAAGCTGTAGCTGCAAAATTCCAGGTTCAAGGCGTGCCTACTTTAATCCTTTATAAAAATGGAAATCAAGTTTGGCGCCAAAGTGGACTACAGCAAAAAAGTGAACTGATTAAATTAATCAATTCTTTCAGCACAAATTAATCATCTTATAGCCTGAATAACCAATTCTGAGTTAATCCAATATCTGTATAGCTATATAAGGACAAGACAGACAAGACATATTTTGTCTTCATGTTGCAAGTGAGATGTAAGTAAGGTGTAAGTGAGGTGTAAGTGCTAAAACACACTTATAGGATACTTAAACCTCACTTAAAATACAGATCCATAATGAACCAAATAAGTCAAGGCTAAGAAAATAATTGGTATTATTTCCTTAGCCTTGAAGAATTATTTTTAGCGTATGAAATTGTAATAATTAATATAGAATTATTAGTCTATGTTATAAGTTTCATCCTGAGGAGGATTCAATGCCTTTAAAATCAATTTATCAATCCGGTGACCATCCATATCCAATACTTCAAATTCAAGGTTCTTATAAACCACTTTCTCGCCTTCTTCTGGAATGTGATCCAACAATAAAAACACTAGGCCAGCTACTGTAGTTAAATTACCTATCTCATCCTCATCGTCTTCCGAAAGGTCAAGGTTGAATAATTCAATAAAATCATTTAATTGATAAGAACCATCAATGACAAACGAGCCATCTTCCCGTTTTCTGATCGTTTTCTTTTCTTCATTTTCAGGAGAATCAAAACCACCTACTAAGGAAGCTACAATATCCGTCATGGTGATGATACCCTGCGGACTACCGTATTCATCCACAACTGCGGCCTGTAAAACTTTAGAAGTTTTCAGTGTTTGCAAGACATTATATGCATACGTATTCTCGTTTACAAATGGGATAGGGTGCAATATCTTCGTAAGATCAGGCTCTCTTCCACTCAAATATTCCTTAAACAAAGTTTTTACATGAACCAATCCGATCACATGGTCAAAATTCCCGTTACAAACAGGATATTCGGTATGTTCATCAGCCAAAATAAAGGCTTTATTCTCTTCAAAAGACCTTTGTATATCCAAATAAGTTATTTTACTTCGATGAACCATAAGATTTATGGCTTTTTTGTCGCCTAAGCTAAGTACCCGGTCCACCATGTCATGTTCGATACCTTCAATTACACCACTATCAACGCCTTCATCTACCAAAGCTTTGATTTCTTCTTCAGTAACCGTATTGCTTCCAGATTTGATATTGAATAATTTGACAATAAAATCAGTAGATACACTTAGTAACCATACAAAAGGTTTAACTATGGTACTTAGAATAGACATAGGTACCGCAATAAAGGAAGCATATTTCTCCGGAATTGCCATTCCTATGCGCTTAGGTACCAACTCTCCAATGACAAGGGACAAATAGGTGATGATCAGAACCACTAAAATAACCGATATTTGGTTGGAATATGCGGATAATGCTGGAATCTGATTCAATTGATCAGCAATAAAGGTTGAAATAGTACCACCCGAGAAAAAACCCGTTAATATTCCGATAAGGGTAATTCCAATCTGTACGGTAGAAAGAAAGTTGTTGGGATTCTCTTTAAGTTGCAATGCTGCACGAGCACCATTATTTTTTTCACTTTGAGCAGCTAGGCGGGCTCTTCGACTGGAGACGATAGCAATCTCTGAAGCTGATAAAATTCCGTTTAATACAATTAAGACAAGTATAATAATAATTTCCGTGACCATATAGGGGGTTGAACGATATATAAGCCCAAATTACGAAAAATCTAGGTAAAAAATCATGCAACCGTTTGATTGAAAAAAATATTTTATTAATTGGGTCCTTATGATGATATTGCGTTTACTTACATAGAATTATGAATGAAAAGTGAAGTAATGTCAACCAAAGAAACTGAAAAGAGCATTTTATCGGCACAAAAATTTGAACTTAACGGGGAAGTGATTTCCGCTGTTCCGTTTGGTTCAGGCCATATCAACGATACATTTAAAATAACCACCGACGCAGCTAATAATAACCTATACCTATTACAGCGTATAAATCATCATATTTTTACCAATGTGGATGGTTTGATGAATAATATAGAAGCTGTATGTAATCACCTTAAAGCAAAATTGGCACATCTTGGCGAAGATGAAGTGTTGAAGAGAACAATGACTTTGGTGCAAACTAGGGATGGAAAAAAATATGTAAAGGATGAAGCGGGAGACTATTGGCGGGTTTTCTTATTGATACCAGAAACAAGGAGCTATGACATTTTGGAAACTACTTCTCAGGCATATTCGGGTGGAATGGCATTTGGCCAATTCCAAAAACAGTTAAGTGACCTTGACCCTAAAAAAATTGTAGAAATACTTCCTAACTTTCATAATATCGAATTCAGGCTGACGAACCTACGTAATGCCATTGCAAAAGATCCGGTTAAAAGGGTTGAAAAAGTTCAAGATCTATTGGATTATATTTTCGAACGAGAAGATAAAATGCGTACCATTTTAGAAATGGGTCGTGCGAATAGATTACCTGTTCGAATAACGCATAATGATACGAAATTCAATAATGTTCTATTGGATAAGGACGATAATGTGCAATGTGTTATTGACTTGGATACGGTAATGCCGGGTTATGTGGCATATGACTTTGGCGATGCTATCCGTACGATCATCAATTCAGCTGCAGAGGACGAGGCTGACTTGGACAAAGTGGTTCTGAACATCCCTTTATTTCAATCTTTCACATCAGGTTATTTGTCGGAAGCTAAAGATTTCCTAACAGATGATGAAGTTGATTCTTTAATTTATGCGGTACATTTGCTACCTTACATGCAAGCTGTAAGATTCTTGACCGATTATATTGATGGCGATACGTATTATAAAATTGCGTACGATGAACATAACTTAGTTAGAACAAAAGCACAATTGAAATTAGTGCAGGAATTGGAAGCAAATCATGCAAAATTAACCGAGATTTTAGCAGAAAACCTTTTGAGCAAATAAGATGAAGCATTTAGAAGTAAGCGAAATTGATTTAACCCACATCCAACAAGATTATCATAGTATTGCGCAAGCATTGAATGAAATCAGTTGGCAAGGTATATCAGAGGCTTCCTGGAAGGAAGATTATCCGTATATACCGAAAGTGAGGTTTCAGATCGCTTATTCTAAATCGCATATTATCCTCCATTATGATGTTGAAGAGGAATTTATAAAAGGACAATTTATTAGGCCGAATGAGAATGTGTGGGAGGATAGTTGTGTGGAGTTCTTCATTTCATTGGATGAAAAAAAAAATTATTACAATTTTGAATTCAATGTTTTGGGAACTGGCTTGATCGGTTATGGTCCAGCTGTAAAGGCTAAACGAAATCGTTTGTCTTCGGAAGAAATCTTAAAAGTAGATACTTATAGTAATATTCGTACCTTGAATACAGTGAAAACCTGGCAAGAGATTTTGGTAATTCCTGTAGAGTTAATTGGACTTAAACTTGGAGAATTGAAAGGTACAGTAGCATTTGCAAATTTCTATAAATGTGGTGATGAATTACCAAATCCTCATTTTATTTCTTGGAATTTGATAGATAATCCGACACCAAATTTTCATTTACCAGAATTTTTTGGAGAGGTAAGGTTTGTTTAAAACCAGGACTTCATTGTAAAGCATAAATATTTACGAATACGTCATTGTAAAACATAGGTCAGTACGAGAGTAACGTCATTGCGAGGAACGAAGCAATCTTTGGACTATGTCATCCTGAGCAGCGTCGAAGGATCTGTTCGGGTACCAAATGTAGATGCTTCGACTTCGCTCAGCATGACAAGCGGAAAGATTGCTTCGTCGTACCTCCTCGCAATGACGGAAAAAATAATTCCTTACTTCACAAAAGTCTCCACCCATTTTACATAAGCCTCCAAAAATCCTTTAAAAAACTTTTCAGTTTCCTTGTTTGTCAGTTTCCCCTCCTTATCAAAACTATCCGCTACATTCCCACAATACATTTCCGGCTGCGCCATGGTAGGAACATTCACAAAAACCAAAGACTGCCTCAAGTGATGATTGGCACCGAAACCACCAATACCACCTATCGATGAACTAATAACCGCACCAGGCTTTTTATCCCAAACAGATTTCCCATATGGCCGCGATGCCACATCAATAGCATTCTTCAAAACAGCTGGAACTGATCTATTATATTCCGGCGTTACAAACAATACAGTATCCAAAGCCTTAACCTCCTCACGAAATGTCGCATAATTCTCAGGAGCAGTACCTTCATCATCAAAATCCTGATTATAAAAGGCCAATTGTCCAATTTCTATAATCTTAAAAGTATAACCTTCAGGCGTTATACTCACTAAATAATTTGCTATTTTCTTATTAAAGGAATCTTTTCTCAGACTTCCAACAAAAATTCCAACGGTTTTATTTGCCATAATATTAAACTGATTTATAAGTTTTATTTATATCAATTGTTTAAACTCTTTTATACTTAACAAAAATCTTCATAGATTGTTATCTATTTTATCAAATTAAGAATATGCAGAACGAATTGGCGGAAGTATGGTTTTATAACCAAGGTTGGACAGCACATGATTTCCAAAAATCCTGTTGGAAAGCCATTTCCAAAGGCCAATCGGGGATATTAAATGCACCAACAGGATATGGAAAAACTTTTGCTATCTGGTTTGGGGTGTTAAAGTCCTATTACGATCAACAACATCAACTTAACAAACTCAAGAAAAAACAATTACATACACTATGGATTACGCCTTTGCGCGCATTATCCAAAGAAATTCATAAAGCTACCTCCCAAGTTTCCCAAGATTTAGATCTCGACTATGAAATTGAACTAAGAACAGGAGATACCACCACAGCAGTACGACAGAAACAACGAAAAAATCCCCCTCAAGCATTGATCACTACACCCGAAAGTGTGCATTTGATCCTAGCGACCAAAGGCGGGCAAGACTATTTCAAAAACCTGGAATTCATTATCGTAGATGAATGGCATGAATTATTGGGATCTAAACGAGGTGTGCTCATGGAATTGGCCATCAGCCGGATTAAATCCATAAACCCCAAACTAAAGATTTGGGGAATCTCGGCCACCATTGGAAACCTTCAGGAAGCAAAGGATATTTTATTGGGTGAACATAACAAAGGCACACTCATTAAAGCAAACATCAATAAGCAAATAGCAATTGAAACTGTGTTCCCAGATAATTTGGAGAAATTTCCTTGGGCTGGACATTTAGGGATCAAACTGTTGGATAAAGTAGTCGATATCATAAACAACTACCAAACCACCCTTATTTTTACCAATACCAGATCCCAAGCAGAAATCTGGTATCAACAGATCATTACCCATTATCCAGAATTTGCAGGATTGATCGCCATCCATCATGGTTCATTAAGTGATGAGGTGCGATTTTGGGTAGAGGTGGCTTTACATGAAGGAAGATTAAAGGCCGTTGTTTGTACAAGTAGTTTAGATTTAGGGGTAGATTTCAGACCTGTTGATTGTGTTGTTCAAGTGGGATCCCCCAAAGGAATAGCCCGATTTCTTCAGCGTGCCGGGCGTTCTGGACACCGACCAGATGCCACTTCAGTTATCTATTATGTCCCCACCAATTCGCTGGAGATCATTGAAGGTGATTCCTTAAAATATGCTGTTTCGAATCATATCGTAGAGAGTAGAATCCCTTATATCCGATCCTTTGATGTATTGATCCAATACCTCATGACCTTGGCTGTTGGAGATGGTTTTCAAGCGGAAGATATTCTTCAAGAAGTCGCCCAGACACATTGCTTTTCCAGTATCAGTCAGGAGGAATTTGACCAATGTATGGCGCTGTTGATCCATGGAGGAACCAGCTTAACAGCTTATGATGATTTTCATCGATTGGAACTTGTAGATGGATTATATAAAGTTACCAATAGAAGGATCGCTATGCGGCATAGGTTATCCATCGGCGCTATTGTATCCGATCTCATGATGCGGGTAAAGTTCCTTTCAGGCAAATACTTAGGATCTATCGAAGAATCGTTTATTGCGAAATTAAATATTGGTGATGTTTTTTGGTTCTCGGGAAGACAATTAGAATTGGTCCAGATCATTGCCAATGATGCAATAGTAAGAGCATCGGAAAAGAAGAAAGGGGTCATTCCATCCTGGATGGGAGGAAGGTTCGCCATTTCACCAGATCTGGGGATAGCTATCAGACATAGTTTCAAGAATATTCATAAAAAAAGGGGAGTTTCTCCCGAAATAACCTTCTTAAAGCCTTTGTTCGATGAACAAGAAAGATTATCCAAACTACCCAAGGAGGATGAATTATTGGTGGAGTATATTCAAACCAAATACGGCAACCATTTCTTTTTCTATCCTTTTGATGGAAAATTAGTACATGAAGGAATGGCGCAGGTTATTGCCTATCGATTAGGAAACATCAAACCGGCCACATTCAGCATTGCCAGTAATGAATACGGTTTTGAGTTGTTATCGGATACAGATTATGAGGTGGATGATAAATTTCTGCAAAAATTATTCTCGCCCCAGCATCTCCATCAGGATATAAACTCCGGAATTAATGTGCAGGAAATGGCCAAACGTAGATTTAGGGATATTGCTGGAATAGCAGGATTGGTCTTCCAGGGGTTCCCAGGAAAGCAGATGAAAAGTAAACACCTCCAGGCGAATGCGGGTTTGTTCTTTTCAGTTTTTTCGGAATATGAACCAAACAACCTACTTTTGCGGGAAGCATATGATGAAGTTTTTGATTTTCAATTGGAAGAAGGTAGAATGCAACAAGCCTTTGAACGAATAGCAAATCATAAAATCTTATTCAGCCGTCCTGAAAAACTAACGCCCTTTTCCTTTCCGATTTTTGCGGAATCCTTTAGAGAGCGGTACTCCAATGAGGATTGGAAAAGCCGCTTAGAAAAAGTGAAAATGCAGTTGTTGAATGGCTAAAAAAATTATTTTAAATGGTTTAGAGGTTTTCCTATTACCTCAAAAAGGGCTTTATATCCCTAGCTATGAAATGTTGGTGATCTCCGATTGGCATTTGGGTAAACTCAACCATTTTAGAAGATCGGGTTTCTTCGTTCCATCACCAGATCCTCAAGAAGAATTTGATCGGTTAAACTTAATATTGAACGATTTACAGGTAAAAGAGGTTGTTTTTCTAGGTGATCTTTTTCATTCGTCTTGGAACGAGGATTGGGAAAAATTCAAATTATTTGTTAATAGCTATTTCCATAAAATTGACTTTACCCTAACGAAGGGTAATCATGATATTCTTGCTGATCATCATTTCCTTCAAATAAATCTAAAGGTTAAAGAAGAAGTTATTTTATCAGAAGGGGTTATATTATCTCATGAACCCATTAATGGTTTACCTGCCTATATGTATAATATTGTTGGACATATCCATCCTGGATGTTTGATTGAAACCAAAGGCAGGCAGTCCTTCAAATTACCATGTTTCCATCTGGAAAATAGAATTTTAACCATGCCTGCCTTTGGGAAATTTACAGGCTTGTACTTGATGGAAAAATCAATTTCCGCTAAAGTATTTGCCATCGTAAATGATGCTGTGATTGAAGTCTGATCTTCAATTAATTATTTACTCTTCAGTCAAGAATCAATTCATTAATCAACAATCAACGTAAAATCAGCTGTTGCTAATAGTTCAGGAGTAACTTCTTCTCGCTTGACGGTATTGATGGTTAACACTTTTTGCTGAAAGTCATTTGGAAAAAAACTGATGATGCCTTCTTTCATTTTGCTGTGATAAGCCCCATTAATATGTAGAAAAACTTGTCCTTCCTGATAGTTTTTCAGGATAAATTTAGCCATAGTAGCATCTTTTAATGCCTGGGAAAAGATCATATTTGTAGCATCATGACCAGGAAGCATTTCACGCATATCCTGGTAGGTGGTTAACGTAGTATCCACTTTTAAAGGTAATTTAGCCATAAAGGATCTAACCCTGCTATCGAATTTATCCAATACGGTTATCCCTTGTTTATAAACTGTATTAGCGTATCTCCGAGGAACATTGCTCGCAATTAATTTTATTTTATTAGCTTTTGCTAATTCCACTAAAGGTTTATAATCGTTTTGGTAGTTGGACCAGACCCTTGCTTCTGATTCAAAACTTTTCTGACCGATCAAATCGGCAAAATACTCATCTATTATATGTTGAACATCTGTTTCAAACATCTCCATTCCCAAAACTACAGTTGGATGAACTTTGTGAAATAGGGTGAGTAATTTTAGTTGTACCTTATGGGCTTGTTCATTATCATGAAGTTCCCCAAAAAACACCAATGGCCTTTCTTCGGCTGCTTGAACAAGATTCTCCAAACTGCTGTTTTTTCCATTTTTGTCTTTGAGGATGATTTCAGCTTCTACAAATTCCTGGGTTTCGACTTCTTGTGCAAGAACAACCACATTGGGCAACAAGAATAAGATCAACATGCCAATTATTTTCATAAGGTTTCTGTTAATGATTGAACCAATAACCGCCAGTCTTCGCTTTCCGGAATACTAGGTTTTCTTTTGCCAAAGAATTGAATGATCAGGTTTCCTTGATCATCAAAAGCCTCCACACTGTGGACCAAACCTAAATTTGTTGGTTTTTTAACAATCCAAAGACTATGAATAGCTTGATCATTTAAATGAAGGTTGAATTCTTCATCCAGGATATTTATCCACGGACCAGTCCGAACAATCCTTTGCGCAAGTCCAGTATGGATCTGCAGGCAACTTGAATTTCCAACAAAGACCATTATTTCTGTCTTTAATGAAGATACTAAATTTAAAATAGATTCAATCTTTGATCTTGGAATTTCCATTGTAAATCCACTTGGTGCATTTTGCATGGCCTGAATTCGGCTTAATCCATGCTTTTTTAGGATTCCCATAAAATCATGGGTATCCTGAAGATCTTTCCATTCCTGATGAAATTCCTTTGAATCAAATTTTTCCGTTTCCAATGGAAGTTCCTTTAAAGGAATTTGCATTTCAATGGATAGGTGATCAGGTTGGTCGGTTTGAAATTTATCCAGTAAATTTTCATAAGCCTCTACAGAACTTTTTTCAGTGAAATATACTTTATGGATGGCATTTCCAAACCGATCGAAAAATTGGATACTTTTTCTATTGTTTTCATTGACAGCAAATACAAATTTCCAATCTTTCATGAAGAGCCGCAGATCGATATCTGGATTTACGACCAATCCGATGGTACCATGGAACCCCGCTTTGCTGTATATGCCTTTTCTTTCATGTACGGCATATTCATTTCTTGTTAATGCCATAACATAACCGAGTTCTTTTAATTCGTTTAATAGGTTATGGAAATCGGGGAGGAGATAAAGGTTGTTTTCTGAACTATAAACCAATTCTGCCTCGGTTAGTTTTAATGCTTTTGCAGCATCTCTGATACGAACCTTTGGGTTCTCTTGTTTGTATTTTTCGTAGATGGATCTGATGTTATTTTCTGTTGTTCTGTTCATTTTTTGTTTTTTTAATTTTTTTAGTGTTTTGTTTTTTTTTTTTGTTCTGGTCAGTCATGGGGAGATGGTTTACTCGTCATTGCGAGGAGGTACGACGAAGCAATCTTTCGACTTTGTCATCCTGAGCAGCGTCGAAGGATCTGTACTGGTACCATATTTAGATGCTTCGACTTCGCTCAGCATGACATGGCTAAAGATTGCTTCGTACCTCGCAATGAACTGTGTATATATCCAAATAATAAATTAAATTTTCTCCAAATAATATTCTGATTAGGCCGCTTTTGCGATGTAGCCCTTTCCAGATTTTGCGATGGCGAATGCCTGTTTGATCAGTTTGTTCACCACTGCTATGATTGCGACCTTGTATGGCTTTCCTTTTTCCATCAACCTCCCATAAAGCTCACTGCAGGCGGTGTTGCTCCTGATGGCGGATATTGCCGCCATGTACAGCACCTTTCTGACCTGGCCCATCCCCATCTTGCAGATATGCCCCTTTCCCTTTACG
>NZ_PEAZ01000035.1:0-64058 GCF_002734245.1 Sphingobacterium sp. 1.A.4 | reverse complement strand
AACGACCTGCTTGAGTGTTTTCATGTTAATTTTTTGATGTGAAACTGAAAAATCAATAGTGAAACTTCCCTTGGACTTGTCTCCTTATGGATATTCAAGCTGGACTGTAATTCCGCCTTACATTCTGTTCTGTCTTAGGAAGCGAAAAAGAGGAAGGCCATCTCTAAAAATCAGTATGCTAAAAAAGCTACTAAGACAGCCCTAGGCTCTCCCTCTTTTCACTAAATACAGCAAATCTATAAAACAAAAAATGTCTCCTACATTTGCTTGACACAAACATAGGAGACAGCCTCTTTTTTGTTGATCATTAACTTAATGTAATATAAACCACGTTCTATCAATAAAAACTTCTCTATTATTTGTTGATATCTGGATTATCAATAATTTCCCGCAAAGGAATTGGAAAAATATATTCCGGATCCGTTGGTAGGATGCTTTTTGCTGCACCAACAGAAACGATAGGCATATTTCTCCGTTGTAAATCTGGGATTCGGAAACCTTCTCCTAACAACTCTATCCTTCTTTCCAATAAAATAGCTTCTACCAATTTAGCCCTACTGTCAAATGTTGGGAATACATAATTCGCATCCGAACGATGTCTAATCGCTTTTAATAAAGCTAAAGCTCGCGCCTCATCCCCTTCTTCTGCTTCAGCCTCGGCTAGATTTAACAATACTTCAGCATAACGGATGGCCGGAACCCAATCCAAGTAAGTTTCCACATCTGTAAATTTCGTTAGATATCGAAAGGTGTTGGCATACAAATCCGTCAGATCTCTTTTTCTAGCATCCGTAGCGGGCCAATTCGGATTATTATAAATACCGGTACCTGAAGTATTAATATGATATTCCAAGTTTCCGATATTATAATAATAGGATAATTGATTTTGTGTACCTGGGACGTTGGTTAATTCAAATGGGAAACTCAAAATTCGTTCGGCACTGATCCGATCTGCATAAACCGTCGCTACTCGTCCAAGCAGTTCCTGATGAGTACCAGTTTTTGTTTTAAAAGGAGCAGTAGCGGTTACTAATTTATTTCCCTCTTCAATTACCTTAGGAAAATTCTTCATCGCTAAATAGATACGTGTTTTGAAGGCGATTACCGTGTTTTTATGTGCTCTTGTCGAAGTCCTATAACCATTGGAGTGACTCATTGGGACATCAATCTCCGATTCGTTCAGATCCTTTAGGATTTGATCATAAATTGCTTTTACTGTTGAACGTTGTATCGCATTATTTTCTGTCGTTTTTTCAGGTTTCAAACGCAGAGGAATACCTTTTGATGCACCATTATCAGCAACGTATGGCTTAGCAAACAATTGCACCAATGCATAATAGGCCATTGCCCTCACAAATTTCGCTTCCGCAATATATTCCTTCTTTTTGGCGTCCGTAATAATATTAGGACCTAATTTGGCCATTTCATCTAGGAAAATATTAACCCGATTGATGGTTAGATATCCTGCTACCCAAAAACCACCTACGTAACTGTCCGCAGGATCATTAGTAAACAAATAAACCGTAAAACCGGTTACCCCATTTTGGGCTCTGTTTAAAAACTCATCGCCTCGGATGTCGTTATAAATCAGATACCGTCCTCCATATAAAGCACCACTTTTCAACGATGCATATAGACCATTTACTTGCCCTTCAATCCTGGTAGCTTCTGCACTGATTTGATCCTCCGGAATCTCCGTTTCTGAAGCTCGGTCAAGAAAATCCTTCCCACAGGAATTAACCATTAAATAAACGGCTAAAAACAGGAAGCTCGCTAATATTTTTGTTGTTGATTTCATTTTTTTCATGTCTTGATAATTTATAGCCCTAGATTAATTCCAAATGTAAAAGTCCGACCGTTCGGAATCGAGTTCCGCTCTACACCAGAACTGAGGTTACTGTTACCATTCGAGGAAATTTCTGGATCCACACCGGTATATTTTGTAAGTAAGAAGGCATTATGCACAGAAACATAAAACCGAACAGAAGAAATCTGCGCACGTTGCAAGAAATCCGATGGTACTCGATAGCCAACTGTGGCCGTCTGAAGCCTTAAAAAATCTCCTTTTTCTACATTGGCCCCAATGGCATAAGAAGATCCATTGGAAACATTATCATTGTAGATGGCCAATGGAATTTTAGCATTTTTATTTTCTGGCGTCCAAGATTCCAAAATTTCAGTGGAGTTATTCCAGATCCGTTGATCCAATAAGCCCGCTCTTGTTCCATTGTAAATATAGTTCCCGCCCGAGTAGGTGAAATTCAACTGTACATCGAAATTGCGGAATTGGAAATCATTGTTGAAACCCCCATACCATGTTGGCAAGGTATTTCCCATGGCCACAGCCTGGTCTGCAGCTGTAGGAGCTGTTCTACCGTCCAAATAGGTATATGCAGCGCCAGGTGCTGAAGGTTGAAATTGAACCTTTTCACCTTCTTTATTGATGAAGATCCTTCGTCCATTTTCCGGGTTTATCCCTGCGGTAGGAACGGCATAAATTTGCGCCGCAGACTTTCCTTCTTCCGTTATACTTGTTGTTTCCAACGTAGCCGTACTGGCAATTATCGGTCTACCATCGTAAAGTTTTGTCACCATATTTTCATTGGTTGCAAAATTCACATTTGTATTCCATTTAAAATTTTCTCTTCGTATAGCTTGAAAATTCAGAGAAAATTCCCATCCTTTATTATACATACTACCCACGTTCATCAGAATAGAACTGCCAGGGATACCTTTTGACAACGTTTGTGGAACAGCCAAAATCATATTATCGATATCCTTGTTGAACCAGTTCACTTCTGCCGTCAATCGATTATCCAACATGGTAAAATCCAATCCAATATTGGTTTGGCTGCTTGATTCCCACTTCAGGTCCTTTAAGCCCGCTTGTGCGAAAGCCACAATACCATCTTGCCCATAAACCCCCGCTGTATATAGATTATTGGTGGCATACCAGTTTGTTAGATTTCCATTACCAACACGCCCCCAACTTCCTTTAAAACGCATGGAATTGAACAACTCACCCAATACCGAGGATTCAAAGAAATTTTCTTTTGAAATGGTCCAGCCTAAGGATGCACCTCCAAAATTACCCCAACGATTGGCCGCTGATAAAGCCGAATTACCATCTCTTCGAATATTTGCGGTGATGAAATATTTCCCAGCAAAATCATAGTTCAAAGAACTTAGGTACGACTCAAAGGCCTGTTCTCCAATCCCGTTTCCACTTGGTAGGTTATTTTTATACCCTCCTTGAAATTGGTTAAAGAATCTATCGGTGAGAGCTGTTCTTGTACCACCCCAAGTTTCCACCCGGTTCAATTGAGATTCATGACCAACCAAAAGCACGAAATTATGATCATTAATGGATTTTGAATACACCAGGTTATTCATGAAAATCCAGTTATTAGCCTTAGCCGTATTATTCGATGCAAAACCTTGGTAACTGAAGCCATCTCCATTTATAGGATTCCAAAAAGTCTGGTTTCCGGTATTCCTCAAGTCCCAAGTATAACTAGAAGAGAATTTTAACCCTTCAATTATATTGGCCTCAAAATTTGCATTGGCAAATAAACGATTGGTTTCCGATGTGTTTTTATCCAAGTCAATGATCGGCATAGGGTTTGGATAATTTGGAGCAAGGACATTCTTACCTTTTCCAATAGAATTACCGGTAACACTATAACCACCATCTGGTAAATAAGGGGAAACATTCGGTGCTTGAACCATGGCAATCCGACCAAGCCCAGAAGTATTGAATGCTGCTCCAGGAACAGATCCTGAATTGGGTGACTGGTTATGACTGTTCGTGTAACTAAAAGATCCGCCAAACTTAAATCTATCGGACAACCGATGATCTATATTCGCTCTAATTGCCTTTCTTTTAAAATTGTTCTTGACCAAGATCCCGCGTTGATCCGACATGTTGCCTGAAAAATAATAACTTGTCTTTTCGGTTCCGCCAGTAACACTTAAATTATGGTTATGGGATATTCCATTTTGATAAACTAAATCCGCCCAGTTGGTTTCCACAATACGGCCGTCTTCCAAGGTGTCTAGGAAAAAGCCTCCTGCCTGAGGAAAAGACCCCTGAGGTAATCTCGGATTCAAGGCTCTTGCATTAGCTATAGCCTTGTTTTTGTGGGTTACATATTGTTCTGCATTAAGGAGCTCAGGTAATCTGACCGCTTGGGAAGAACCCATCCAGCCATCATAGCTGAACTTGGCATCGCCTGTTTTTCCGCGTTTTGTCGTAATCACCAAAACCCCGGCTGCAGCTCTCGAACCATAAATCGCCGTAGAAGCTGCATCCTTTAAAATATTGATCGAAGCAATATCTTCAGGATTGATATCTCCTAGCGGGTTATTCACCGAAGAGTTGGAAGATACGTCTCCTGTGGAGATCGGAATTCCATCCACTACGACCAACGGAAATGAACTTAAGGAAAGGGAACTTAGACCCCGAACCCGAACTACAGGAGGGTTGTTCAGCACCCCTGAAGGTTGAATAATATTCACACCAGATGCTTGTCCTGTCAAACCTTGACTAAAACTCTGTAAAGGCCGATTAGCAACTTTATCTCCAGCAATATTTGCCGATGATCCAGTAAAACTTTGTTTTCGTTGTACCAAATATCCTGTTACAACTATCTCATCCAACACCTCCCCAACAGCAAGGAGAGAAATATTGATAACCGTTCTTGAACCAACTTGGGCAGATTGATCCTGATAGCCAACATAAGAAAATAATAATTTCGCTTGTGAATTTGGTACGGTGATGGTGAACTGTCCATCTTGATTGGTTTGGGTGCCTAAAGTTGTTCCAGATACTAAAACTGAAACACCTGCCAAAGGTTTGGAATCGCTTGCTGAAGTAACTGTTCCAGTTACTTGTCGACTTTGTGCATACGCTTGTCCCATCATCATCCAGATGAGCAAACAAAAGAGTAAAATTTTTTGTTTCATACGGTTAATTAGTTTGTTGTTTGTTAATTGGGGTTTACAGTGGCGCGTAAACTGCTAAATAACTACCATGTTATTAATCATTAATTAAATATTCAAATTTAATTTTAATTACACAAATATTTTTTGAAAAATTAATACATTTTAATTCATTAATATTTTTAATAAAGATAATAATATGGGTAGGAATTAATAAAAATTATGGTTGATTAATGTTTTGGTATAAAAAAGAAAGTAAATAAAAATAAAAAAGGAGGGCGAGTGCCCTCCTTGTCAGATTTGTTTTTGAAAAATTCTATGAAATAACCCGCTTCATAACCCTGCGTCATTGCGAGGAACGAAGCAATCTTTATCCCCACGTCATTGCGAGGAACGAAGCAATCTTCCCCCATGTCATGCTGAGCGAAGTCGAAGCATCTAAATTTGGTACCCGTACAGATCCTTCGACGCTGCTCAGGATGACACTAATCGAAAGATTGCTTCGTCGTACCTCCTCGCAATGACGAAGAGAACGCAATGACGACGAGAACGCAATAACGCAAATTTTTCTCGCAATGACGGAGGGCGTACCTAGCCAACAACACACCTATTTATCAACCACACACCTAAACCCCACATTATTAGTCGGCGAATTCACTTCCCCTTTTCCCCTACTCCCCGCCTTATACCTTTCACAATACTCATCATTACATAAAAAAGAACCACCGCGCTGCACCCTCTTCACTGCCCCTGGCTCCTGCGGATCATAAGAATCCTTAGGTCCTTTCGGATTATCCTTAGCACTCGCCCCATAATAATCCGGTCGATAGAAATCCGAACACCATTCCCATACATTCCCCTCCATATCATACAACCCATAAGCATTTGCCGGATAAGATTTTACAGGAGCTGTCGTTTCATACCCATCCTCCTTCGTATTCTTCAATGGAAACTTGCCCTGATAAATATTCGCCAACCATTTCCCATCCTCCAATTTCTCATTCCCCCAATAATAGGTTTCATTCACATGCTTACCAGCTTTCGCCGCAAACTCCCATTCCGCCTCCGTAGGCAAACGCTTGCCCGCCCATTTCGCATAGGCTTCTGCATCCTGATATGCCAACTGAGTAACCGGATGGTTTTCTTTTCCTACAATAGAACTCCCAGGACCCTCCGGTTGCCGCCAATTCGCATCAGGCACATACTTCCACCACTGCAGATGGTTCTGCAAACCTTCCACATTAGCCGGCGCAGCGAAAACAGCCGATCCAGGCACCAACATAGCCGGATCAACCCCCGGAAACTCCTTAGGATCCAATGGGCGCTCAGCTACCGTCACATAACCTGTCGCCTTTACAAAAACGGTATACTGCGCATTAGTTACTTCATGTGCATCCATATAAAATGGCGAAACCTGCACCTCATGAATAGGCTTAGCATCCTCAAAAGCCTCCGAACCCATCCGAAACAAACCTCCTGGTATATAAACCATTTCCACTTCATCCTTACCTTGAATACGCTGCAAGGAATCGCCCTGGTTCACCAAAGAAGCAAAACGAGAAGGAATACTTCCATTATGGCATACCGCCGCAGAATCTGAAGCCAATAAAGAATTGGAATCTTGTTTTTTATTCGTTGACTCACAAGCCTGTAGAGCACAAGCCAGAAGGATCAATAGGTTGATTTTCTTCATGATAGAACGATGATAACAAAAAAAAGGTTGCTATCCAAAGAAAGCAACCTCTTATAAGGGGATTATTTTAAATTATACGTATTCGTTACACGTCCAATTGAATGTTCTTTCCGTTTACTTTCGCACGGATTTTCGTGTTCCCACCACCATTCAAGGTCATGTCGTGTGGCTTGTTGGTTTTCCAGTTACCTCTTGTAAAGTCAGGAACCTCTACTGTACGACTGTTTTTAGCAACAGACTGTACGCTCAAAGGAACTACAGCACTCCAAGATGCACCATCATATACCGACTGATCCAATGGTAAACCATTACGCAAACAGTCGATCATACGCCAGTCCATCATGAAGTCCATACCACCATGACCACCAACTTGCTTCGCTTGTTCACCAATGAATTTAACCAATTCTGGTGTGTATTTGTCATATAGCCCTTTCAATTCTTCTGGTTTGATGTAGCTATGACCAAAAGCAATTCCTTCTTGCGGATACTTCTGTGCAAAACCTTTGGTACCACTCAATAAGTGAATACGGGAATAAGGTCTTGGCGAAGTTACATCATGTTGGATCATCATGGTTTTACCTTTCTCCGTCTTGATCAACGTAACGTCCATGTTTCCTCTGTATTTCTTACCCACAAATTCTTGGTAGAAAGAATCCTTAGCTGCCAATTCCCTAGCCTTATCAGCCATTTGGAAATCATTGGATTGCATAGCCACTAAATGCGTCATTCTATCACCGGTGTTGATGTTCAAACATTGTGCGATCGGACCAATACCATGTGTTGGATAAAGGTTACCATTCATTTTGATGTTTTCACGCAACCTCCACATATTGTCATACCCATTTTTGTTGAAGTTCAGATCCAATAGATCGTGGATATAAGCTCCTTCAGCATGTACCAACTCCCCGAACATACCCTGACGGGCCATGTTCAAAGTCAACATCTCGAAGAAATCATAACAACAGTTCTCCAACATCATACAGTGCTTTTTGGTCGCTTCTGATGTTTTCACCACTTCCCAGATCTCGCTAATGGTCAATCCGATCGGAACTTCAGTAGCCGCATGAGCACCTGATTTCATCGCTTCGATCGCCATTGGCGCATGGTACTCCCAAGGTGTACAGATATATACGAGGTCTAAATCTTCATTCTTTAGCATGGTTTTCCAGCCATCTTCGCCAGAATAAGCTTTAGCTTCTTTTAATCCTTTTTTGGTCAGGATGGTCTGTGCTTTCGTTACACGGTCAGCATGCTTATCGCATAAAGCAACAATCTCTGCACCTTCGATGTAAGAAATACGATCAACGGCACCTGGACCACGCATTCCTAATCCAATGATAGCAACTTTTACTTTATCAATTTTTGGAGCAGCAAATCCTGCCATGTTAAAGTTTGGAGCTGCAAAAACTTGGTTATTTAATGAAGGTAAAGCAATTGCCGCTGACGACAATAAACCTGCCTTCTTCAAAAAATCTCTACGGTTGTTATTCATAGTATATAATAATAAAGAAACTAAGTTACAAAATTATGGGGGACTAATAGCCCCCCAATAAATCACCTATTTTAAAACAAACTAAACAGTCGAATTTTGAAAACTATCAAATTATTGAATTTCATAATTTGGTTGAGGAGCTTGATAATCAAACCCCTAATACAAGTATAATACGTTTTTCAGTAATTCAAAAATGATTTGGAAATGCAAACGTTTGTTCAATTTACACAACCGATTGCTTTACTGTCATTTTCTTGAGACAATTACCTAAAGATCGATGTTCCCTATAATTTCCTTCAATTGCAACTCGGATAATTTAGCTTGTAAACGAGCGGAATTAAATCGAGATATCGCATTGATGAAGTTCTCCTGGGCATCCCTGAACTCCACTGCGCTGATTGTTCCGATCCTATATTTTTCGAGGGTGATATTCAAATTCTGACGGGCAATAGCCGCATTGTTATCTTCTAAACGTGCCAAAGACAAGTTGGTTTGGTACGTCTGAAAGGCGGTAGATATCGCTGTTCTAACCATTAGATCCTGTTGTTGGATTAATAGGTCCGCACTTTCTAATTGTATCTTGGCATTTCTTTCATTCCTCCGTTGGTTAAAGCCATCGAACAGGTTGATCGATGCCGTAACACCATAATTCAATCCACGTGAATTGGAACTGGAAACGAATCCCAAGCTGGATTCGGATTCCGAAAGGTTATACCCGGTGGTCAAACGTACTACTGGATATCGCCCTGCCCTAACCCGTTTCACTTCCAGTTCGGCCATCCGTTTGTTCACTGCTATGATCTGCAGGTCCGGGTTATGCGCCCTAGCTTTCTGCAATAAATCCTCGAAAATGAGGGTATCGTCATATTCCACATCCTTTTCCACATCAAAATCAATACTCAGCTCCCTTGCCATCAAACTGTTCAGATTGATCTTCAGATTCTTGACTACATCGGCCTGCCGCAACCGGCTAGATTCATCTTCGTTCAAATTCACCTGCACATTAAGCACTTCTAAGCGAGAGGCTTTTCCGATCGAAAACCTGTTTTCTGCTGTTTTCAACCTTTCCTTCGAGATATTGATACTGGAATCAATGGCCAACAACAAATTCTGCTGTTCCACTATGGTATAATAGGTAGAGATTACATCTGAAACCGTCGTCAATACCGTTTTTTTCAATTCAAACTCGCCTTGTTTCCGCAATTCCTTCAATTGGTCATAACGAGAGAACATGCCAAAACCATCAAAAATCGTCCATCCTACACTCACCCCGACCGACATACTGTTGTTTTTGGCATTCCTTAAAGAACGTTCATCTCCATTGGACTGCGTCTGCCTGGAGTTCTGCACACTATTGCTCTGGGAGAAATTTCCCGTCACATTTGGTAGCATACCTGCATTACCGTAGGTCACATTTTCCTCGGCAATCCTTAAATCATTATTGGAAAGCTTGATTTCATAATTATTCTCCAAGGCTATTTCCACGGCCTCTTGCACCGTTAATAGCCCCTGAGCTTGAGAACCCGAACAAGCCAACATCAATAACCATATGATCCCTAAATTCTTCATGTTATTCTTCAATTTGCTCCAATTCTGGATTCTTATGTTTCTTTCTGGACATCATTAAATAAAAGGCAGGAATGACAAATAAGGTCAATACCAAGGCAAACATGGTTCCACCTACAATCACAACCCCCATACCGATCCTACTGGTGGATGCCGCACCTAAAGACATCGCAATAGGCAATGCCCCCAAGGCAATGGCCAAGGAAGTCATTAAAATAGGTCTCAACCTGGCTTCCGAAGCGGTTACCACTGCTTCGTATTTTTCCATTCCTTCTTCCCGCAACTGATTGGCAAATTCAACGATCAGAATACCGTTCTTGGTTACCAGACCAATCAACATGATCGTACCGATCTGACTGAAGATATTCCAGGATTGGCCAAATAACCACAGCGAGAACATAGCCCCTGCAACAGCCATCGGAACCGTGATGATGATGATGATCGGGTCGATAAAACTTTCAAATTGTGCTGCCAAGATCAAGAAGATCAAAAGAACAGCTAATCCGAACGCAAACATGGTATTTGATCCACTTTCTACGAAATCTCGGGATTCACCCCCCAAGTCCGTGGTAAAGGTATCATCCAACACCTTATCCTTAATGGCTTCCATCGCTTCAATACCGTCTCCCATACTTTTACCTGGAGCAAGTCCGGCAGAAACCGTAGCCGACATGTAACGGTTGTTATGGTACAATTGCGGCGGACTACTCCGCTCCTCGATTTCTACAATATTATCCAACTGTATCAATTCTCCTTGACCATTCTTCGCATAGATAGATGCCAGATCCATTGGTGTAGAACGATCCTTCCGATCAAATTGTCCCATCACCTGATACTGCTTTCCATTCATCATGAAATATCCAAAGCGCTGGCCTGAAAGAGACATCTGTAAGGTTTGTGCCACATCCAATACCGATACGCCCATAGATTCTGCCTTTTCCCGATCAATCGTAACGTAGATCTCCGGCTTATTGAACTTCAGGTTCACGTCAGTAATGGAAAACGTCTTATCGTTTGCCAATTCTTCCATAAATAAAGGAATCTTTTCTTCCAATTTCTGGAAATTAGGGGCTTGGATAATATATTGAATAGGCATACCCCCACGTCGGTTCACCGAAATGGTGGGTTGTTGGGAAACTGCCACCCTGGCCTCAGAATATTGCCTGGTCAATTTCGAAAGATGATCGGCGATTTCAGCTTGCGATCTCTCCCGTTCATCCGGCTGAACCAATCCCAACCGAACAAATCCACTATTGGAAGACGCAGAACCGAATCCTGGAGAAGTGATCACTAAGCTCACTTTCTTTTCAGGCACCGAATCATTGATCAACATCGTGAGATCCGTCATAAAACGATCCATATAATCGTAGGAAACCCCTTCCGGTGCCGTTGCCCGTAAACTGATATAACTACGGTCATCATAAGGAGCAGTCTCCTTTGGTAATAATTGATAGAAAAGATAGATCAAACCAAAACAAAGGATAATCGTCGCAAAACTCAACCATTTATATTTCAGGAAACTTTTCAGTCCACTTGCATAATCCTTGTTCATCATCTCGAAATACTTTTCCGTTCGGATATAGAACTTGGAATGTTTCTGCTCGCCACCTTTCATTAAATAGGCATTCAACATTGGCGTTAAGGTCAGGGAAACAAAGGCCGAGATCAGTACCGCCGCCCCGATGACGACCCCAAATTCTCGGAAAAGCCTTCCCACGAACCCTTCGAGGAAGATTACCGGCAGGAAAACCGCAGCAAGGGTAACAGAAATGGAGATAACCGCAAAGAAAATCTCATTGGAACCTTTGATAGCTGCTTCAATTGGCGACATCCCCTCTTCCACCTTCTTGAAAATATTCTCCGTAACTACAATACCATCATCCACCACCAATCCCGTTGCCAGTACGATAGCCAACAAGGTCAATACATTGATGGAAAACCCGCAGAGGTACATGATAAAGAAAGTAGCGATCAAAGAAACGGGTATATCGATCAAAGGTCGGAATGCAATGGACCAGTTTCTAAAGAATAGGTAAATAATCAGTACCACCAGGACAATCGCAATCCCTAAGGTCTCCACTACCTCCAGTACCGCCTTTTTAACAAAAAGGGTATTATCGATGGCAATATTGGTTTCAAAACCCTCAGGCAGTTCATTCTCTAACTTTTCATATTCCTTGTGGAATTGGTCTGCGATGTCCAGGTAATTCGTTCCTGGCTGTGGAATGATTGCCAAACTCACCATCGGGAAACCTGAATCCGACATTTTGGTTTCAAAATTCTCTGCCTCTAGCGCGGCTTTACCTACATCCGAAAACCGGATGATCCGGTTGTTGTCCGAACGGATGATGATATTGCTGAATTCCTCTTCTGTTGCGAGATTCCCTAAAGTCTTAATGGCGAGTTCTGTATTTGCTCCGGTCAGCTTTCCCGAAGGAAGCTCTACATTCTGTGTGTTCAGCGCATTCCGTACATCCATAACCGTCAAGCCATAAGAAGCCAGTTTTACCGGATCGATCCACAAGCGCATGGCATATTTTTTCTGCCCCCATATTTGAACTGAACTTACACCGGGAATGGTCTGCAATCGCTGTGCAATAACATTCTCCGCATAATCCGATAGCTCCAATACGTTTTTCGTGGCGCTCTGAATGGTCATGGTGATAATGGGCTCCGAATCGGCATCCGCTTTGGAAACTACCGGCGGGGCATCGATATCCTGAGGCAAGCTGCGTAATGCTTGGGAAACCTTATCCCGAACATCATTGGCTGCCTCTTCCAGGTTTTTGTCCAAGTTAAATTCAATACTGATGTTACTGGACCCTTGGTTACTGGAGGACGAAATATTCCGGATACCATCGATGGAATTAATGGCCTTTTCCAAAGGCTCTGTAATCTGGGATTCGATAATATCGGCATTCGCTCCGGCATAATTAGTCCTTACGGAAATCTGCGCCGGGTCAATGGAAGGGAATTCCCGGATCCCTAAAAAGGTATAGCCAATAATCCCGAACAGGATCAAGACTAGGTTCATCACAATCGTCAGAACCGGACGTTTTATACTTAAGGTAGATAAACTCATTTTTATTCGCTTATTAACGAAGTGTGACTTTCACTGCTGCACCATCACTCAAAGACATCACCCCTGATGTTAGCACGGTATCCCCAGCTACCAATCCCGATGTGATCAACACGTCCTCATCCGTACGTGCGCCCGTCTCCACCATCACCTCTTTTGCTTTACCGTTTCTCATCACAAAAATCTTCTTCCCATTCTGAATCGGGATTAATGCTTCTGCTGGGACCAATAGGCCATCTTCTACCGTTTCCAACGGAAAAATGATATTCGCAAAGGTACCTGGCATCAATTTAGCATTGGGATTTGGTGTGACCGCTTTTACTAATAAGGTCCGGGTATTCAGTTCAACAGATGGTTCTGTTGCATAGATCTTGGCAGTAAACTCGCCTTCTACTCCTTGAACAGAAAACTTGATCTGATTGTTCACCCGTACTTTGTTGGCATATTTTTCCGGAATGGAAAAGGAAATCTTTACCCGATTGGTGTTCACCAACTGTGCCACATTGGTAGTCGGCGTAATATAACTTCCCTTGGAAATATTCCGAAGACCGATGGTTCCCGAAAATGGCGCCTTAATTATGGTCTTGCTTAATTGCGCTCTGATTAATTGGATCTGTGACTGTGCCGTACGAAAATCTGCACTGGCAATATCATATTCTTCCTGGCTTATCGCCTCTTTCTCCAACAATAATTTTGCTCGCCGTTCATTTTCACCCGCCAGGTTATTGCGGGTCTGCGCCTGCGCCAATTGGGCCTGCAATTCTGCGTCGTTGATCTTCAGCAGAATCTGCCCCTGTCCAACCCTACCACCTTCCGAAAAATTGATGGACTCCACCAGACCAGAAATCTCCGAATGGATCTCGATCTGTTCGTCGGCTTCAATAGAACCCGACAAGGAAAGGAAATCAGAAAATGGCTGACCCTGTATCACTTTTCCATAAACTTTAGAAGCCGCCCTTGGACCTCCAGGGCCACTTTGCTTTTCCTCTTTTTCCTTATTGCTTATCACACGATAAACAATCAAGCCTACAACAATTGCTATCGCAATTCCTATCAAGATAATGGATCTCTTTTTCATTCAGTACATGCACTTTAGTGCGAATAAGGGTTTATTGCTAAATAAAACGAACTGAAAATTAGCGAAAAAAGGGATACGATTCTGTAATAATATTATTATACAGTGCTAGAGGGCTGTAATGGAGTAGGTAATAAGGCCTGTATACCGCCCTTTTTCCACATGGATGAGCTGATGGGCGGCTGTAGGGCGAATGGAGTAACGGATATTGTAGGAGCCATCAATGATGCCAGTGGAAGAAAGAATCAGCGTTTGGGGATCATAGCTCAATTGTTCGATAGGCGTAATGCGCGGGTCATTCCCAACCGGCCCGATCGAAATGGTACTGGCCGGTATTCTATTTGGCCCATTGTATAACCAGGCGGAATTCGAACGAACGGTCACTTGGAACGGCCCATTCTTACTAAGAACCAAATGTCCTGCATAATCTTTATTTACGCCCTGCAGATATGCAACAGCAGAATTTAACGCTAAATCCACCTGATTGGAACTCACATGAAACTCCGTCATTTCAGGGATTTCCAAATGGACATTAATGGCCTGATCTCGATTTATTCGATGGTCGTTCGCATCCATCAACCGAAGCTGGATCTGCGTGCTATAGGTTCCAGGATGCAAAAAAGTGCTTCTTAAATCAGTAGGACTTAGTTGAAATCCATAATATAACTGGGTTCGATTTCCAACCGGGATATCTGTTATTTGCCATAAAAATTGTTGGGCATCACTTAACCTATAGAAGGTATTATTCATAAATTTTCCACCATGCAGCTGTAGTTTGGAAACTTCCACATAATTATTTTGGATGGTATTTTGTGGAGAAGAGAAATTAAAATAAGGACTATGGCTATTAAATTCCGCTAAAACAGGTACCGAATGATAAACGGATGAATTAAAGGGAACTTGATAGGCAAACCCATTTCGATAATACGACAATTGGCTGATGTTCAACGTCACATCCCTATTGATGAAGTTAGGGGAAACAACGCGTGGGATCACCAGATCAAATCTGGTCGGATTAGGACTGACCTGCGAAAATAATGCGTTGTTTTTAGGTTCAAGTTGGATCAGGTTGTGATATTCCCCAGCCTTCAAAGCATATTGTTGAAGATTTAACAGCTCGTATCTAATATTAAAACTACCGGAACTCATCTGGTTTAAAATCACATCCGGCGCCATTTCCTGATCATAGGTCGTCAATTGGAAGGTCGGATAAACTCGGTCGGATTGTTCAGCACGAAGATATAATAAACCAATTGGCAAATTTGAAATCGCATATCCCTCCTGAAAATAAAAATACTGAGATCTTGCAAGGATCGTATTGGTAAATGCCAATCCGCGACTATATTGGTATCCTGTACCTAACATGCTCGCATTTCCTGCCTGCATGGAAGCCATGGTCAATTCCATACGTGCCGTTTGCCCATACCCTTGTGATATGACGACAAGTAGAAATAAATATATCCTAAAAGCCCACATCTATCTTCTTTTCTGCAATATTCAATTCATAGCCCGCTCCGGCATCCAACAGCGCTACCAAATGAAACTTTCCTGCTTCCAACTCTTTTGGGATATCTATTAATTGGTATTGTTTACCCAAAGGCATGATGGCGAAGGCCAGTTCATTTAACTTATAATCCCTTCCATTTTCGGTATTGGTCATTTCGAAACGAATCTGACCCGATTTATGGAGATGACCATTGTTCTCAAAATCAACACGGATCTGGCGTTTTCCCGTTTCCTTATTTTCCAAATAGGATAGGTTCTTGAAGATGACTTCCCCTTTTTTGGCGCCCACCGGATTATGAAAAATCTGCACCCCAAATTCATAATTTATTTGAATTCCTATAGAGGGATGATTGGTTTGTTGTCTTTCAGCGTTTATTTGCGTTAGGAAGAACATGGAGTTACTCGTAAAATCCCCAACATTACCAGCAGGTATTTCCATTTGGATGGTCATCTGTAGATCCTGACCAGGCAAAATCCGAACAATGGTTTCATTCACACGGATCCAATTGGCATTGGAATTTGGCATAGTTCCCTGTTCTGCATAGATCTTGGTTCCAATGGAATCCCTTGTCCAATCTCTGATGGTTACCTGGAAATCATAGACTTTTTTCCCATGATTGGTCAACTTTATGGTTTTGCTCATACTTTGACCTGGTTCCCCGTCAAATATCAAAATAGCTGGTGAAATCGATATTTCCTGCCCCGATGTTTTGGTTATCGTAAATAATAAAACCAGGAAAAAATAAAAGGATATGGAGCGTAACATATGTAATAAAAAAAATAGGACAGGGAAAAAGAATCCCCTGTCCATGACTGTTAATTTGCAACAACTGTATAAGTTAATACCACATTATACTGTTCCTTTGGGGCTTGAACCAACAATACGTTTGGTTCAATTTCGTATTTAAAGTCAAATCCTTGACTTAAAGTCGGTACTCCACCTGTGTAAACAACTTGGTCTACGGTTGTTGGTACAACAGCGGTACTAAATGAAGTTGTTCCATTTAGGGCTGTCGATACTTTCAAAATACTAAGTGGAAGGGTGCTTGAAGAGGTCGTGGATGTGAATGTAGGCGTTTGGGCTTTTACGTTGATATTGTAATTCCTCGTAGCCAACACACGCAATTGATCGGCAACCACTTGCGTTTGGGTTTGGCGATATTTTGCCTCCGTATCAAAAAGGAAAGCAACATTATTGGAACCGGTGGCTGTACCACCATCTCCTGTACCACCCCCACTCAAAACATCTCGTAACTCCACATTGACCGTTACATCTCTACTTTGTCCATAAACAACTTGAACCATGCTAACACACAACAGTGTAGCAAACATTAAAACTGATTTTTTTAACATAATCATTAATAAATTAAACAGACTGCTAATTTAAGTATACTGTCTTATTAGTTAATTATTTTTTCTATACATAAAGATGTGTTTTTCCATATTAAAATTGTTGAATCCTAATACGTCGTTCGGAATTGATGACCTGAAAATTCAAACTAACTTCCTTCCCTTCCTGAATACTAAAGTGTTTCCCGTTTTCCACCACTTCCATAAACCCTTGTTTAGGAATGACCTCCACTTTATAATTTCCCTCGGGTAAAAAAACGATAAAACGGCCTTCAGCATTCGTTCGAGCTTGAAAAAAACCGCCATTTTCGCCGCGGATAAGGACCTGATAATCGGAAAAATCCGAAATCTGTTGCTGGTAGGCCTTTAATTCCTGAAAAATCGCCCCTCTGACAAGGGTCATCTTGACCAAGGGAATGTCAAAAGATTGATTCCTACTCAGGCTAAACTGCTTGATGGCATCATTCGAGAGCATCCAACCATTATGGCTTTGTAAATTATAAGAATAGGTTTCTCCCTTTAACACCTTAAACTTTACCTTTCCATTCTTATCCGTCTGCGCCATCAATCCTTTCATTCCCACGAGCACTCCCGACGCTGCGGATTCACCATCATCACGTTTGCCATTTCCATTGCTGTCATGGAAAAATTGTAACAATAGGTTGGCCTCATTTCGTTGGCTATTGAACTTAACATCCTTCCTAAGGCCTAATCGGACCTGTCGGGTAGACAATAGCGTAGGATCTCTTTTATTATATACAATCGGTTCCGGATCGATTCCCGTTTCCGGATTATACATCATCATTCGCTGTACCTTGTTTATCCCGAAATAAAAATCTCCCCTTAAATGTAATCCAGGTTTTACCTCATACTCAAACTGTCCATTCCAAACATAGTTGCTGTTCCGACTATCACCATGATAATAGTACATCAAGGAACTAGAAACTTGTAAGGCATTATGCAGGAAACTTTTAGAATATTTGGGCTCTACGGTTAACACATGGTACTTCCCAAATTTCATATTGCTTAACCCATCGGACAAAAAATAGGGGTTATATTGGTAGAACATCATCAGGCTGAAGGTTCTTAAATTGACTTGTGAATTCACCCTAATGGAATAGAACCGCTCTGTTCTGGATTGACCAATGTGCTGTTCGGAAAACCCTTGATCAAAGCTTATATTCAAGCCTTTCGCTCTTCCGAAATAACTCCATGAATTTCGAAGCCTCCAGGATTGGGATTTATTATGTTCGATATCAGCAGCTGCATCATATCGATCCATCTGCTGTCGCATATAATAAGGGCTAAAACCTACAGACCAATCCCTGGATAATTTTTGTTGAACACCAACGCTGGCATTCATCTGGGAAATCTGTAAAAGATCTTTTAGCACATCCGCATATTCCATTCCGTTGGATTTTATCCGATTCCGGTTAAATGTCCATCCCAACGTATAACTCCGGATCTTGTGTGGTTTATGGTCAAACAAAATCTCCGATTGTAATACCCCCCTACGGTTTCCGGTAAAATTTGGATGGGAATAATAGTGCAAACTTTGCCAGCCAAATCGTTCTCCTTGAAATCCATAGCGTATCCCACCTGCATAGCCCAGTTCATAAATCTGATCCTGATCAAGCGTCAATCTATTTAAACTTACTCCGCTTTCCAGTTGCATTTTATGAAACCCTGACTGAAAAACCTGTTGCTCTACATTCATCATGGCACCTTTGGAGTTAAGGTCGGGTCTGCTATTGAATACCGCTAAAAAACGCCTGGTTTCCTTCGAAAGTGGACCTTTCAGGTATTCCAAGGCTATATTATAACCCACAGGCCTTCGCCCCATTTCATTTCCGATGATAACCAGATCATTATCCATGAAAATGCCGTGTATCCGTTGATCCTTCCAACGATAGGTTCCTTTAATTCCCTTTCCGTTCAGATTATAATTCAAATTTTCATTCAACGAACCCGCATAAATCCCCCAATTCTTGCTGGAGAATTGCAAATAACTGTTGAACAATTGGTAAGTGGATTGATTGAGGTAATAATTGTATTGCAGTGAATAATCGAATTTCTTGTGGCCTGGAAAATAAAGTTCCGATCTGGAATTCAGTTGTAGACTATTGATGAAATTACTGCCCAAATAATTTATTTCATTGTTACTTACGCTGAAATTGCCACCACTTGCATATTGATCAATTAAATTGACCTTACTACCTAAACTTAAAAACCGTAGGGTATAGCGCAAAGGTCTTTCCCTAGAGTCCAGTTCCAATTCCAAAGAGCTGTAAAAATCGATGGATTTCCCTTCAAAATTGGGATGCTTAAGTGGAATTACAATTTCTTTCTTCTCATTACCTCCCAAGTGATGAGCTTCTGCATGCGCTAAAAGCTCAAAGCCTTTAGGTAGGTTCTTGACCTTCACCTTAAAATCAACGGGCAACAAGCCTGGATTGGAAACTAAAATGCTTAAGTAGGTCTTTTCCATTCCGGGAAGCAGATAGAATTCGGATTTTTCTAATTGCACAGATAGCCCTTTTTTATGGGATATATGGGTCTTGAAACCCACAGTTATCTTTTTTGGAGAGCCATTGTTCTTCACAACAACATCAAAATTGAAATGTTGATCTTGCTGATGGATCAGGGATTTGGATGCTAAAAATTTAATGGGGAGATGTAAGACATCATGGGGCGCAATCTGGAGCTCATTAGGAATTCTCAATAGAGCCATTGGCAAAAATTCTCCAGCTATTTCTAAATAGAGGGTATCCGATCTCAGATTTTCAATGATCAATGAATTCAAAAAGGTCATTCCATCTTGAATTTCCAAACTATCTTTTTCAAAATGAATATTCAAATCCTTATCCTGACCAAAACATAAGTATGGAAATAAATAGAGAAAAATAAGGAATAGTATCCCTACGGTAGAAGAATCTCGCATGTCGAATTTAATTAAATCCTATTTGCTAGAGAATATGTACTTTATAGAGCAATTCGCCCCGGCTTTGAATATGGAGTTTTCGATAGATCTTCTTCACATAATCCCTAACAGTATTGATAGACATGTGATTCTGTTGTGCAATTTGTTTGTAGCTTGATCCTTCAACCAAACCATTTACTACAAGGATTTCTCTCTCGGTCAGTTCATTTAATAGTTTCCATTTACGTTGGTAAGTTTTAAAAAAACGAGTGGCTAAAGCTGGACTTATAAATGATCCTCCTTCTAAAACAGAAGCCATGGCAAATAATAATTCCACCTCTTGCACGCCCTTCATCAAGAACCCTTTAGCTCCATATTCCATACATTTACGCATGGAATCCATTTGATGTTCATCGGCATAGATCAAAATATGACCCGAGTTTTCCAATGCGGACATGGCAAATAACTTCTCCAGTTGCTCAATTCCCAAATCGATATCAAGGATACAAATATCCATAGCGTTTGAGGATAGGGACGGTAATAGCCTACTTACGGAAGTCTCTCTTAAATTGTAAACCAGAAAATTGGTCAACTCATAACCCAACATAATGTCTTCCAAGCGTTGTCCATCTGTTTCTTCGAATACGAACAAACCGATTTTTATACTTCTCTGCTCCAAGATCATAACAGCAATAATTCGCTTTTCCGGTTAATTTCGAATAACTAAATAGAAAGGAATTGTCAATAATGGTACAATATTCAAAAATAGTAAAAGCAAAGGTAATTATATTTTCTTAATATTATATATTTTATTTTAAAAATAATTAATTGAAAATTCTATAAACCAGTTTATTAAACAACTATTCCATTAGTAAAAATACCTTTCAAATTATTAATAAGTAAAGTTGCCTCTGTAGTAAAACTATACCGAAAGCATACTCGAAGTATGTAAAATGTATGTTCGGCATACTTTTTACACACTTTAACCTTACTTTAAGCATACTTAGGTACTGTTTTAACCCTAAATCAAACATATTTTGAATAGCAAACCTAGAAACCATGGCAAGAAAAAGGATAATAATTGTAAAGAAAATTAATTAAGGATGTACAATATACGACTAATGTGATTAGAGAATATTATATAATTTTATGTCAAATACAACTCATTATGCATCAACAGTTTACAGAAATAATTTATTTAATTCAACAATCCCGAAATAAAGCGATTAAAGCAGTAAACGTTGAGTTGATCAATTTGTATTGGAACATTGGAGCTTACATCAAGCAAAAAATTTCAGTTGCTGAATGGGGAGATAAGACGGTTGATGAATTAGCCCAATTCATTCAAAAGAACAATCCTGAGCTAAAAGGCTTCAATCAACGTGGGTTATATAGAATGATACAGTTTTATGAAACTTATGCGAATGTTGAATTTGTCTCACCAGTGGTGAGACAAATTCAACACGCTGATAATCAGTATGATAAAATTGTGTCACCAGTGGTGACACAATTTGAATTTTTACCTCAAGATATAACAAAAACCATTTTAGTTCAACTAAGTTGGACAAATAATCTCATTATTTTTTCTCGTTGTAAAACCGAAGAAGAAAGAGAGTTTTATCTCCGTTTAACCATTAAGGAAAAATACAGCAAAAGAGAATTAGAGCGTCAAATTAATAGTGCCGTTTTTGAGCGTACGATAATTAGCAATTCTAAACTACCCGAAACATTAAAAGAAATAAATGCAGGTTTTACTAATGCATTCAAAGACAGTTATATTTTTGATTTCTTAAACCTTCCTGAACCATTTAACGAGAGCGATTTAAAAAAAGGCTTAATCCATCAAATGAAAAAGTTCATTTTAGAATTAGGTAAAGATTATTTATTTATTGCTGAAGAGCATACGCTTCAAGTTGGCAATAGTGATTTCTATGTCGATTTATTGTTTTATCACCGCGGTTTGCAGTGTTTGGTAGCTTTTGAACTAAAAGCCCATAAATTCAAGCCAGAGCATTTAGGAAAACTCAATTTCTATCTCGAAGCTTTGGATCGTGACATGAAAAAATCCAATGAAAACCCGAGTATTGGTATATTACTTTGTAAAGACAAGGATAGTGAAGTGGTAAAATATGCTTTAAGTCGCAGTCTTTCACCAACAATGGTCGCAGAATATCAAACGCAACTACCTGATAAAAGGTTGCTCCAACAAAAACTACACGAGATGTTTGAAAATGAAAATTCTCCGATTTAAACACAATGAATAAAATGAAAGACAAGAAGTCTAACTACTAAATACTTATTACTTACTACTAACAAAAAAGGTTCCCATGTTACCATAGAAACCTTAGTAGTAGCGGGGACCAGACTCGAACTGATGACCTTCGGGTTATGAGCCCGACGAGCTACCAACTGCTCCACCCCGCAATGTATTTTAAATGTCTTTGGGCTAAACCTCGCGTTTAACCCTTTTAGTAGCGGGAACCAGACTCGAACTGATGACCTTCGGGTTATGAGCCCGACGAGCTACCAACTGCTCCATCCCGCATTATATTTTTAAAATCTTGCTCCCTATATCGATAAAAGCAGATTATATTACTTCCGAATTGGAGCACAAAGATATTATTTGTTTCTTTGTATTCCAAATAAATAATTAAAAATAATGTCACATAAAGCAGGGTTCGTAAGTATCATTGGTAAGCCAAACGCAGGTAAGTCTACGCTAATGAACGCTTTAGTAGGTGAAAAGATGTCAATCATCACTCCTAAAGCACAAACAACAAGACACCGAATTATCGGAATTGTCAATGATGAAGACCACCAAATCGTGTTTTCCGACACGCCAGGAGTCATCAAACCCAACTATTCCCTGCAGGAATCCATGATGAATTTCGTAATGGGTTCTATTATCGATGCGGATATTCTTCTTTTTGTTACAGACATCAACGAAAAATACGACGAAAACGATGTTCTTGAAAAATTGAGAACAACCAAATCCCCAGTTGCTGTTATCATCAACAAGGTGGACAAATCCTCAGAAGAAGAAGTGAAAGCCAAAATCGAGTTCTGGAAAAACAAGATCAATCCGGACGTCATCTTCCCTATTTCGGCTCTTTTGGGTTATAATGTGGAATCGGTGATGCAATACATCAAGGATAAATTGCCTGAGCATCCTGCTTATTATGCAAAGGACGAGTTGACGGACAAGAACATGCGTTTCTTTGTGTCTGAGATCATCCGCGAAAAAGTATTCAAACTGTATGAAAAGGAAATCCCTTATAGCACAGAAATTATCATCACTTCCTTCAAAGAAGAGCCAAAACTGACCAGAATCGCTGCCGAAATCATCGTGGAACGTGATTCCCAAAAGAACATTATTATAGGTAAGGCAGGCGCCATGATCAAAAAGGTCGGGACCTATGCCAGACAGGATATCGAGGAATTTATCGGCGGAAAAGTCTTCTTGGAACTGTTCGTCAAGGTTATCCCCGATTGGAGAAGTAAAAAGAATTACCTGAAAAGATTCGGATACGACGATTAAGAGTCGGTCAAGGGAGCTTCTAGATCGCTAAGTTTCTTTCTTGGTTTTTTAGGAGCTGCCTCATGCCCTGCCAGTTTATTCCAGATGTTCCTAGACTCCTTAGTCAACAAAGGAGAAACAATGGACAGGATCAATACATAAACCACCACAAAAGACTGAATTACCGGCAACAACTTACCAGCCTTGCCGATGTTCGCCATAATGATGGAGAACTCTCCCCTCGCCGATAAGGTAAAACCGATATCGACAGAGTTTTTCGCTTTCAGGTTGGAGAACCTACTAGCGAAATAACCAGAAGCCACATTACAAACAACAGTAATGCCTGCGGCGAAACATGCCCATCCTACTGCTCCTCCAAGGGAGTACATATCAATGGATAATCCAAAACTAAAGAAGAACATCGCACCAAAGAAATCTTTGAACGGTAGCACCATGTTTTCAATCTTCTTCAGGTATTTGGAATCCGCAAATACCAAGCCTGCCATTAAGGCTCCAATAGCCTCTGCCACATGGATAGTTTCGGAGAAACCTGCGATACAGAACAACAGACTGAAAATGACCAAAATGAATAGTTCGGATGATTTATCCTGTAATAACCGATCGATGAAGGGAACTAATTTCCTTCCTAAAATAAGGAAAGAGAGGATAAATCCCAATGCTAACAAAGAGGTTCCTGCAACCGTCCAGAAGGAACCACTCCCGGTAAGGATCAATCCGGAGAGGAAAGAGATATGCATGGCAATGAACAGGTCATCAAACATGATCATACCCATGATCACCTCAGTTTCTGGGTTGGCGGTTCGTTTCAGATCGGTCAAGACCTTGGCTACGATCGCCGTGGATGAACTCGTCATGATCCCACAAAGCACCATCATCTCTTTAAAAGGCAGATGCATCATCCATCCCACCAATAGGCCGGAGAAAAAGTTCAACAATACATAGATCGTCCCCCCTGCTACAATGGATTTACCGGACTTGATGAGCCTTCCAACGGAAAATTCCAGCCCTAGATAGAACAGCAGGAATAACACTCCCAAGCGCCCCATGAAATCAATGAAAGGTTTACTCTCGGTAAAGGTCAAAAAATTCCAAGTGGATTGCACCGCATGGGTAAAACCCTCATGGTTGACCTTTGCCAATAAATCACCTACAAAATCAGGGTAATTTTCATTTCCCAGCACCATGCCGATCACAATAAAAAAAGGAATTACCGAAAACCGAAGTCTATTGGCCAAAAGACCTACTAACGCAACTAATAAAACAGCGATTCCTATTTCTATAATAATGGTATTGTGCATAGAATTAAATTACAATAAGATTTCTTTTAATAATTTGATGTTTTTTAGCTTTCCGGCAATAACCAGTGTAGTACCTGGGGTGATCACATAATCTGGTCCTGGATTAATAATGGTTTCTTCTTCCCGGATGGCCGCGATGATAGAAGCCCCCGTACGCTGACGAACCTCCAATTGTCCGATGCTTTTGTTCACACCATCGTTGCTTGGTTCTACCTTATACCATTCGATCCTTAAATCATCTAAGGCTACTTCTATCGTTTCTAATGCTTTTGGTTTATAAGATAAACCGCCAAGAATGCCGGCAACTTGTCTAGACTCCTCGTCAGAAAGGGTCATGACACAATGGGTTTCGTTATCTTCATCTTCGTGCCGGTATAATTCCCGACGACCATCATCATGGATAACGACAACCATGTTGTCTCCAGCCTCCGTCTCAATCTGGTATTTTTTGCCAATACCAATTAGGTCACTTTCTCTAACTATCGACATGATTAAACGTTATTTTTAAGTAAAAATTAAATAATTTGTAAAAACCTTCTTTATAAATATAATAATTTTTCGTGATTACTCCGCTGTAACAATCTTATAGGTCCCATCCGGCTTCTGCTCGGGCTTCCCTACGCTGATGTTCTTAGAATGATAGAACAGGTAAATCCAACCTGCTGGTGCACCCTCTGCCCAATATTGTGCACGAAGATCCCTCGCCCTGCGACCGTCATAATCGTATTTGGCAATGAAACTGCGGAAGATCTCTTCCGGCTCCGGCAACTCATCCCCGCCGAAAAAATAGTTCTTACCATCCGCCAACACATGAAATACCTGATGGTACTTACTATGCCCACTGGAAAGTTCGTAGCTGATCTCGGGCGTCAATTGCCCATCGCCATTCACAAAAAGAATGTTTCCACTGCGCTGTAACACATCAAAGACTTCGGTCTTATAAGATGATGATTCGGTACTGTAGGCATATTCCCACTCTTGCTCCTGGATCACATACTCCGCATTGGGAAATGCAAGGCGTTTTACGCCATCTTTAATATCCACCATGCCACCAGCATGATCCTTATGCAGATGCGACATCAATACATACCGCACATCGTTTGGCGAGAAGCCTAATTTTTTAATATTTTCATGGATGATCAATTCATCCTTTTCGTTTCTCAATCCTAAACCCGTATCCAATACGATCAGACCATCGGAAGTTTCGATAAGAAAAGGATGTACATGTACGAACAATGAACCCGGCCTGTCTTTCGGATCATCTTTTTTGGGATCAAATGGAATAAATTTTTTACTGGAATCGACAGAATAAGAACCCTCAAATAATGAATATGCTTTCGCCATTTATATATGTTTGTAGGTAAGTAGCGCTAGAAAATGTATATTTACACGTTATTTAGAGGCAAAGATATGCAAAAAAGGTGGGTCCTGAAACCAAAAAAGAATACAGATAAAACCGATAAGCTCCAACAGGAGCTTGGCATAAACCCCATCATAACAGAACTCTTAATCAACAGAAACGTAGAGACTTTCGATCAGGCCAAAGAATTCTTCCGACCTTCCCTTTCGCTCCTTCTTGACCCCTTCCTGATGAAGGATATGGACAAGGCTATAGAACGCATTGAAAGAGCTATCGGGAATAAGGAAAAGATATTGATCTATGGCGATTATGACGTGGATGGAACCACGGCCGTTTCGGTGGTGTACAGTTTCTTCCGGAATTTTAACTCTGGTATGGAATATTATATACCAGACCGTTATAGTGAAGGCTACGGTATTTCTACCCAAGGGATCGATTATGCCGAAGCCAATGGTTTCAGCTTGATCATCGCCCTGGACTGTGGTATCAAGGCAAACGACAAGATTGATTATGCCAATAGTAAGGGCATTGATTTCATCATCGGGGACCACCATTTACCAGGTGATCAGCTGCCGAATGCATTTGCCGTATTAGATCCTAAGCGGTCGGATTGCCCCTATCCCTATAAGGAATTATCCGGTTGTGGGATTGGTTTTAAGATCGTACAGGCGTTTATCCTCCAGAATAATATGGATATGGAACTTGCCTACCAATACCTGGATCTCGTAGCAGTAAGTATTGCTTCAGATATCGTTCCGATCACAGGCGAAAACCGTCTCTTAACCCATTTTGGACTTAAAAAACTAAACAGCAACCCCTCTTTTGGGTTAAAAGCCTTAATTGATCTCTCCAGCAACAAAACCGGAACCTTCTCGGTGAACGATATTGTTTTCCAGATCGGACCTCGGATCAATGCTGCAGGACGGATCGACCACGCGAAGGATGCCGTTCAATTATTGATCTCCAAATCCTTGAAAGAAGCGAAGGAATTTTCACTCAATATTGATGATCAGAACAATGCCCGTAAGGAGTTTGATTTGAATATAACTGAGGAAGCATTACGACTATTGAACGACAATACCGTCCTTCAACAGCGCAAGACCACCGTGCTTTATAAAGAAGATTGGCATAAGGGCGTGATCGGTATAGTAGCTTCCAGATTGACGGAGAAATATTACCGACCGACCATTATCCTAACCAGAACGAATGGACATATCGCCGGATCTGCACGTTCCGTAGTTGGATTCGACCTATATGAAGCCTTGAGTGAATGTGCTGACCTATTGGATCAATTTGGAGGACATAAATATGCCGCTGGATTGACCATGCCGACTGAAAATGTTACCCTGTTTCAGGAACGCTTCGAACAGGTGGTTTCCAGAACCATTAAACCAGAAATGCTACAACAAGAAGTTTTAATTGAAAAAGAAATCAATTTTAACGATATTGATACGAAGTTTTTTAGATTGCTGCGCCAGTTTGAGCCTTATGGCCCACAGAATGAAGCACCAATCTTTTTGACGAAGCAGGTTACTTTTGCCTATCCCGCCTACATTGTAGGGGGGATACATTTGAAATTTTCTGTCAAACAATCCGATTCCGTCACATACGATTGTATCGGTTTTGGCCTTGGCGAATTTGTGGATCAGATCAATTCCGGACAGCCATTCGACATCTGTTACTCGATCGAAGAAAATAATTGGCGCGGGAAGAAGAATTTGCAATTAAATGTAAAGGCAATAAAATTTTAAAAATATCTTTGCAGATAAAGGAATAACACATGATTCTTAGAGCAGAACATCTCATCAAAAAATACAAACAACGTACTGTTGTTAATGATGTTTCCTTCCACGTAGAACAAGGGGAGATTGTCGGTTTATTAGGCCCCAATGGAGCCGGTAAAACCACCTCTTTCTATATGATCGTGGGATTGATCAAGCCCAACGATGGGCATGTGTACTTAGATGATCTTGAAATCACACAAGATGCGATGTACAAACGTGCGCAACGCGGTATTGGTTATTTGGCTCAAGAAGCTTCTGTTTTCCGTAAGTTATCTGTGGAGAACAACATCATGGCGGTATTGGAGATCCATTACCCCAACAAAGCTGAACGCAAGGAAAAACTGGAAGAATTACTTACCGAATTCAGTTTGCACCGGGTTCGTAAGAACCGGGGCGATCTACTATCGGGTGGTGAAAGACGCCGGACGGAAATTGCTCGCGCTTTGGCCGCCAATCCGAGCTTTATTCTATTGGATGAGCCTTTTGCAGGGGTCGACCCGATCGCCGTGGAAGAGATCCAAACCATCGTTGCAAAATTAAAGACCAGAAACATCGGTATCCTTATTACTGACCACAACGTACAGGAAACTCTTTCCATTACGGACAGGGCATATCTCCTTACCGAAGGAAAGATCATGTTAACTGGAACACCCGAAGAAATCGCGAACAATGAACTTGCACGTAAATTTTACTTGGGTAGACATTTTGAATTGAGAAGAAAAAAATTCTAAATTTAGCTTTCGGCAATACACTATGGCTTTACTGAACTCACTTTTTACCTGGATCATGAAAAAACGCATTCATCAGATTGAGTTATTCATGAAATATCCACATGATGTACAGGATGAGTGGTTCCAAAGTTTGATATCTGCCGCAGAAGCTACAGAATGGGGTAAAAAATACGGCTATAATAGTATTTTTACGCCAGATGAATACAAAAGAAGGGTACCGATCCAGGATTATGATGACATCAAAGGTTATGTGGACCGGATGATCAAAGGCGAACAGAACATCCTTTGGCCATCAGATATCAAATGGTTCGCAAAAAGCTCGGGCACTACTTCTGACCGCAGTAAATTTATTCCTGTAAGTATTGAGGCATTAGAAGAATGCCATTACCAAGGCGGAAAGGACATGCTTTCCATTTACTGCCATAATAAGCCAGAGAATAAAGTCTTCACTGGAAAATCCGTCGTCATTGGTGGATCCTCCCAAATCAACAATTTCAGCCCTGATTCTTATTATGGGGACTTATCCTCAATATTGATTCGAAATCTTCCCTTTTGGGCAGAGTTCAAAAGGACACCAACGCTTGAGGTGACCCTAAATCCGAACTTTGAGGAAAAGATTGCTCAGATTGCGGAGATCACCATCAAGGAAAATGTTACTTCATTAGCGGGTGTTCCGACCTGGAACATTGTCATGGCGAACCGCATCCTAGAACTTACCGGGAAAGACAACCTCTTGGAGGTATGGCCAAACCTGGAATTCTATGGACATGGAGGCGTCAGTTTCAAGCCTTATAAGGAACAGTTCAAACGATTGATCCCTTCGGATAGCATGTATTACCTGGAGAACTACAATGCATCGGAAGGATATTTTGGAATCCAAGACCAGTCGGACTCTGACGACCTCTTATTGATGTTGGATTATGGAATCTATTATGAATTCCTTCCCATGGAGAATATCCACGAAGAGAATCCTAAAACTCTGGGTTTACACGAAGTAGAAATCGGGAAGAATTATGCCCTCATTATTTCTACCAATGCTGGTCTTTGGAGATATAAGATTGGTGATACAATTAAATTCACTTCGACCACACCTTATCGATTTCAGATTTCAGGAAGAACCAAACAGTACATCAATACTTTTGGAGAAGAAGTGATCGTGGATAATGCGGAACATGCCTTAGCAGCTGCTTGTTTGGCCACCGATGCGAACATTAAAGATTATACAGCAGGGCCAGTTTATTTTAGGCAAGGGGAAGCTGGAGCACATGAGTGGGTCATCGAATTTGAAAAAGACCCAATAGACTTCGAAAGATTCTGTGATATTTTGGATAATACCCTTCGCGAGATAAATTCCGACTATGACGCTAAACGTCACAAGAATATGGCCTTGAATAAGCCGATCATACATCATGCTCCTCAAGAAACCTTCTACAAATGGATGAAAAGTAGGGGTAAATTAGGTGGACAAAATAAAGTCCCAAGATTAGCGAATAGTAGAGAATATCTTGATCCCCTGCTCGAATTAATGAAAAATAGTTAGTGAATGGTGGGTCGCTTGACCACCAATAATAGCCTATTATTAAGGACGAATCGCTGTTTTATATAGAAACACAAAAAAACCCAAGATGAATTTCCAACCACCTACTTCTTTGGTTTCGTAATTATTAAAATTTGTCAATTTCCTTTCCATAACCTGTTGTTTGTTAACAAAATATTGTTAGTTGCCGGTCGATAATCCAAATATTATACCGAACTGAATTTTCTCGGATTTTTCGGGTATTAATACTTAACAGTATAGCAAAGAGTATACAGTGCTGAATAGGAAAACATACAATGTATGGATTTTAATAATTTTGCCTAACTTGCAGAACGAAAACAATCAATTAAGATATGAGCGCGACAGAACAAATTTCATTTCGCGTAGAGCCAGTAACACAATCAAGACTCTCGCAGGTAGACTTTAACAATTTAAAATTCGGACAGATCATGTCTGATCACATGCTCGTAGCTAGCTACGACAATGGCAAATGGGAAGATGTAAGCATTGTGCCTTATGGAGACCTTTCTGTAAGCCCTTCCATGTCTGCACTGCACTATGGTCAAGCTATTTTTGAAGGTATCAAAGGATATAAGTTTGAAGATGGTACGGTAAGCATTTTCCGTCCGGATAAAAACTGGGAAAGATTCAATAAATCTGCTGCACGTTTGCAGATGCCAGAGGTGCCGGAAGAGATCTTCATGGATGGGTTAAAAAAATTATTGGATGTAGATAGAGATTGGGTTCCAGCAGTAGGTGGAACTTCCCTTTATATTCGACCTTTTATGTTTGCGACTGAAGCTGCATTGGGCGTACATCCATCAAAATCATACAAATTCATTATTATCACATGTCCGGTAGGTGCTTATTACAGCAAACCGATCAGTTTAAAAGTGGAAACGCATTATACACGTGCTGCTGAAGGTGGTGTTGGTTTCTCTAAAAATGCTGGGAATTATGCGTTATCGTTATATCCTACGCAATTAGCGAACGATGAAGGCTATGATCAGATCATGTGGACGGATGCGCTTGAGCATAAGTACATTGAAGAAGCTGGTACAGCGAATTTGATCTTCCGGATTGGAGATACGATTATTACGCCCCATGGGGATACGATTCTTCATGGTGTGACGCGTAGGACGATTATGGAATTAGCTGAAAGATGGGGTTATAAGGCAGAGCAACGTAAGGTTTCTGTTCAGGAGCTGATCGATGGGATAAAAGAGGGTAAAGTTACGGAAGCTTTTGCGGCAGGTACTGCAGCGACTATTACGCATATAGATCGTATTGGATATGAAGGTGAGGATTATAGTCTTCCTCCGGTTGAAGGAAGAGAGTTTTCAAATAAGGTATTGAATTATTTGAATGATTTAAGATATGGTAGGATCGAAGATCCATTTGGCTGGAATTTTATTGTGAAGTAGGGATAATGTTTGATTAGGGTTAATTCACGTCATTGCGAGGAACGAAGCAATCTTTACACTTTGTCATCCTGAGAATCGTCTAAGGATCTGTACGGTTACTAACGAACAGATGCTTCGACTACGCTCAGCATGACATGAGGGAAGATTGCTTCGTCGTACCTCCTCGCAATGACGTTTGAGTGAAAACATCCAACCTATTCCAAGGCACAACGTATTCCAACCCCTAATCTATTCCAAAGTCCAAATCATTTCATCGGTCAACACATTAGCAGCAGTAGCTTTACTACCAGCCACTTTACCACCAACAGCTTTACCACCTGCATTATTTTCCCCTTTCGCTACAATCCTATTCTCTCCTTTTTGAAGCTGAACCTGCTCTACCACCCAATGCTTATCATTCTCCCCTTTCACTGCCTTATAATCTTTCCCATTAACCGAAACAACCACATTACTTAAATTCGAAAATACCTGAATCTTCGTACTTGCATTTGTTCTTTTATTATCTCTCCTATTCGCCAAATAGATCATCGGCTCAGGATTCCAATTGGCCTTATACCAATAGAAAGAATCTTTTTTACGCTTGCGATCAAATGTAATCAACCCTTTTAAGTTTCTTGCATTCACACCACCCCTATTCCAGGCAGGAACCGCAAATTCAAACATGTTCCACACATAAGAAGCCAAAATAATTGGATTCTGCTCAATCGCAGCCCATTGCTTAATATGGGTCTCCGTTTGATAATTCTCTGGAAATGATTTTCCAGAAACCACATCCTTAGGTTGTTCCAACAACTCTTGGCCAATATCTATATTTCCATCTGCCCCATATTCCGATAAAATAACCTTATAATCCGGGAAATTCTGCTGAACCTTTTCAGCCCATGGTTTCAGATCTTCAATCTTACCACCATACCATCCGAAATAATGGTTTATCCCCTGAACATCTGTACTCAGATTTTCCTGACGATCAACCACATTATACCCCGTAACTGCTACAGTATAACGATCTGGATCCAATGTCTTTGCGATATCATTCAATTCCCTAGACAACACCGGAACTTGTTCATCCGCAGTTTTAGAATATACTTCATTATGTACTCCCCAGATATAAATAGAAGGATGGTTGAAATTCTGTTTCACCAATTCATGCATCTGCTGCTTCGCATTATCATTCTCATAATACGACACCCTGTTCACAAAAGGAATCTCTGCCCAGGTAAGAAAACCAACGGAATCTGCCAAAGCATATACCTCCGGAGATTGCTGATAATGTGCCAAACGGAGCGTAGTAACCCCCATTTCCTTCATAAATTCGAAATCCTCCTTATGCTGTTCAAAACTTAATGCACTTCCAAATCCTTCCCGGTCCTGATGTCTACATACACCAAACATTGGATATTGCTTGCCATTTAAGAACACACCTTTACCCGCGATCAATTCTACCTTACGAACCCCCAACGGTTGTTTTACCGCATCCATCTCTTTCCCTTGCACCATTAATTTCGCGGTCAAGGAATAGAGGAATGGATCCCTAACGCCGTCCCACAATCTTGGCGATTTCATCTTGATATCCTGGGTTACATAGGTTACACCTTGTGGACTTATCTTAACCGCCTGTTTTTCCGTTTGCACCACCTTGCCTTCAAAATCCCGGATTTCAACAAGCAATTCTCCCGATTGGGTATGCTTTTCTTTGGTTTCCAGTTTTACTTCAACCGAAACATCTGCACTTTTGGAAGATACATTTTTTTGACGGATGTAAATACCGGCAGAAGCTTGGTCCGTAACTACAAATCCTGTTTTATTCGTTTGGATCAAATGCACAGGCCTGTAAATACCGCCATATACCGGAAATAAAAATTGGTTGATCGGAATAATATCACGTCTCGATTTATTGTCGGTTACAACAACCACAGTATTCTCTTTATCATAATCCACCGAATTGGTGATCTCAAAAACGAACATGCCATATCCGCCCTTATGTTCCCCAATATAATTTCCATTGATGAACAGTTGAGCGACTGCCCCTACTCCTTCAAATTTCAGAAAGCTCCTTTTTTCCTTATCCGAGGCTGTCATCTGGAATTTCTTTTGATAAACAGCTTTGCCTTCAAAGAAATTCCGGTCTTTCTGCATATCTTCCCTATTATAGGTATGAGGCAACTGAATATCCTCCCAAACTTCTAATTTGGTCCATTGACTTTGGCTTTCAAAATACTTAGTGCCATTATCAAAATCCGTAAAAAATGTGCTGTTGTTCGCTTTATAGAATTGCCAATTATCATTAAATGGTTTATCAACTCTTGATTGCGCATGAACGGACGAAAGGCCTAGGACCATCGAAAGCGTCAAATAAGGTAGTTTCTTGAAAATCATGATATGGGGTATTATAATTTGAGCGACAATATAAGAATTCTCTTCTTCTGAAATTGTTGTCAATCGATTGCGCAAATTGTAAACTTTGCCAACTCCCGGAAAATGAAATGAAATTTACCTGAAATCCGGTATTTTTTAAGGTTTTTCTTCTTCATACCTTTGAGACAGAAGTTCTATTCAATTGAAACTTACTATTAATAAAACGAATCTTATGAAAAAACGATCCATCTTGACAAGCCTTGTCCTTTTATGCAGTATCTGCTTCTTCCAAATTTCATGTTCAAAAGACAGTGATGATGATACCTCCTATAACCAAGAATTAAAAGATTACACTCCAGGAGAGATCCCTGGCCTTGGGGATAAAGAGGGAGAGTTGACAGGGATAAAATACACACTACCTGAAGGGATTAGCCAAGAAGGTGAGATCACAGGCTTCTCGGGATACTATGGTAATTTCTCCAAGGTAAATACCGAAACACAACAAGGATTCAAAGCATCTATTTCCAAAAAAAGAGCTGCTCTGAAAGTAGATTTAGCTAATAATACCGCTGATTTCACAAGAGGAAGTGGGGAATATGTAAGGCTAGCACTTAATTTGAAGAACAGCACTTCTTCTGAAAAAAGATTTGAAATACCGGCAGGATTGGTCATTAAATCCAGGTCGGGACATTATCAGAATGGTGTACTACTAAAGAAAGTGACGATTACCATCCCTGCAAACAGCACGAAACTGTTGGATCTACATATGTACTGTGGAAATGCATCAAAATCAAGTTCATCAAGTTCTGAACAATATGATTTTGCGGTGGTTACCAATTCAAGAATCATTCATGACCTGATCAACAAGTTAAAGAATAAAAAAATAAACATTGAACAATACAACGTACAGGAAGATTACAGTAGCGATTATTGGGATATTGTTGATGAATTGCAGGATATTCTATGGACGCTAACCGATTCATTTCAAGGTTTATCAGAGAGTGAATTGAAATACCTGGAAGAGCTGCCAAACGATTAAATCACATCTATTACATACACAAATGAATGCCCCTTGAAAGAGGGGCTATTTTTTTGGCAATTTTTCAGATAGAAAATCCAGAACGGCCTGCACATCGTTCGGTTCGAACCAATGGGTCTGGCCATATTTCTTGAACCAGGTAATTTGTCGTTTTGCGTAACGCCTAGAGTTCTGTTTGATACGCTCTATTGCCTCCTCCAAAGAGATTAGACCATCGAGGTAATCGAATAGTTCTGCATAACCAACCGTCAATAGCGCTGGCTTATTTTTATAGGAGGAAAGGGATTGTACCTCCGCTAAAAGACCTTGTTCCATCATGATGTCTACCCGACGATTGATTCGTTCGTACAACACCGCTCTATCGGTATTCAGCCCGATGCTGATGACATCAAATGGTCTTTTCATTGCCTCATTTTTCATAAAATGAGAAATAGGTTTCCCTGAAGCTTCAAATACCTCCAATGCACGGATTACACGCTGCGGATTTTCGATATCAGCCTTGGCATAGTAAGTGGGATCAACCTCCTTTAATCTAGCTTGGAGGGGTTGCAAACCATGTTCCCTAAAAGATTGGTTCAAAGATTCACGGACTTCTTCCGGCGCTTTAGGTAAATCATCCAATCCTTCTGTCAGCGCACGAACAAATAAACCAGATCCTCCCACAGCGATCACTACATCTGTAGTTTTGAATAATTCTTCCAAGCATTGGAATGCTTCCCGTTCATAATCACCCGCCGTATAATCAGTGGCAATGGAATGGGAATCGATAAAATAATGTTTGGCTTCGGCAAGCTCCTCTTTTGTCGGTTTGGCTGTCCCTATACTCATTTCTTGATAGAATTGCCGGGAATCAGCCGATATAATGGATGTTTTGAAATATTTTGCCAAGGCGATGCCCATAGCCGTCTTGCCAACAGCAGTAGGTCCAACAACAACAATCAATGTTTTCTGACTTGACATAAGGGATATTTAAAAAAATAGATGATAGTTTGGCTATCATCTATTCCTATTCGAATCTATAAAATCTTAATAATCTTCGTTTGATGAACTTTTCTCTTCGCCTTCTCCTTCTTCCCCCTCTTCGTCATCGAACATATCATAATCATCCTCCTCATCTACGCCGTACTCTTCGCCAACTTCTTCTACATAATCATCGTCATCATCCTCATCGCCTGTAACAGGGAAATTAGCCGCAGAAACCACTTTTGGTGCTTCACCCACTTTTTTGAATACCGCAGGATATTCCTTTCCATCCTCTTCTTTAAGGATCTTGATCAGCTCAACATGAAAGTCGTATGGACGATCAAAATTATATACGTAGTAAAATTTCTGATGTGGATCATCGATGAATTTACTAAGTCGAACATCTTCTACCAATAATACACCGGCATTCTTCTTCCTTTCATTAGGTTGAAATGCGATTTCAGTGCCTTTTTTCCATTGGTCATTACTTACATAAAAAGAAGAAGATTTGTCCTGATCGTAACCCGTTGATTTATGGATCGTTTCATGCAGTTCTAAAAAAGTTGCTTTAGAAGGCATGTCAACCTCTCTGTACACATCCTCATAGTCTTCAAAGGTTACCCTAAATCTGTAAATTGCCATTTTATATTTCGTTAATAATGCGATATTTCGAGCATTAAAGTTACATATTTTTTAAAAAAATTAAACTTGACCTACCACTTCAAGGCCTAAGTTTTTACCTTTCTCCAACATAAATTGAAGTGCTTCCTTCCTTGCATTTGGAATTTCGCCTTCCAAGATAGCTTCACGGATAGCGTTTTTAATAATACCTACATGCCTTCCAGGTCCAATACCAAACATTTTCATGATATCATCACCATCAATTGGCGGCTGCCAATTCCGGATCTGATCCCGTTCCTCCACATCCTTCAACTTCTGTTTGACTAGGTCGAAATTCTCGCGGTATTTCTTTTTCTTGAAATCATTCTTGGTGGTTACATCCGCATGGCATAACATCATCAAGGCATCAATATCATCTCCCGCTTCAAACAATAGTCTTCTAACAGCAGAATCTGTTACGATATCCTTTGCCAGCACAATAGGACGAAGATGCAAAGCCACTAGTTTCTGCACAAATTTCATCTTTTCATGGAGTGGCAACTTGAGCTCGGCAAATAGTTTCGGAACCATTTTAGCCCCTTTATCTTCATGGCCATGAAAGGTCCAACCTACCTTCTTATCAAATCTTTTGGTGGCCGGCTTGGCGATATCGTGCATGATCGCTGCCCATCTCAACCAGAGATCATCAGACATTTCCGCTACATTATCCAATACCTCCAAAGTATGATAGAAATTATCCTTATGCCCTTTTCCATCCACATAGTCTACACCATATAATTGATGCATCGCCGGAAATATCAACTCCAATACGCCGGTATCAAACAAATACTTAAAACCGATGGATGGTTTCTTAGCAAGGATAATTTTATTTAGTTCATCGATTACCCGCTCTTTGGAGATGATTTTGATACGATCGGCATGTTCAGCAATAGCATTCAACGCTGCTGAATCAATCCGAAAGTTCAATTGGGTAGCGAAGCGGATGGCACGCATCATTCGCAAAGGATCGTCTGAAAAAGTTATTCCGGGTTCTAATGGGGTTTTTATCAGTTGGTTCTGTATATCAGCCACGCCATCAAAAGGGTCGATCAACTCGCCATAATTCACCTCATTTAAGGAGTAAGCCATTGCATTGATCGTAAAATCACGCCGATTCTGATCATCTTCCAATGTACCATCTTCCACAATAGGTTTTCTCGATTCCCGACGATAGGATTCTTTGCGAGCTCCCACAAATTCGACATGTAAACCTTGAAAATTGAGCATGGCGGTTCCGAAGGATTTATACACCGCTACATTCGTATGCAGCTTCTCCCCTAGTTTGGCAGCAAAATCAATCCCACTTCCCAACACTAATATATCGATATCATCTTTTAATGGCCTGCCCATGATCCGATCACGAACATAGCCGCCAATTACGAAACAAGATACCTGTTCTTTCTTCGCTAAATCTCGGATAATGGAAAATATTGGATGACTTAAATTTTCACTCATAGCAACAAAGTGCAAAAGTAATGAAATTTATAGATAACAGGGACCTGCTACCTGACTAAAAAACGGATAGATTAGTCTCTATCCTTGCTCAAACGACGGAATGCTAATGGATTTTCTGCCAATACGGCCTGCTCCCGACGCCTATTCACAATATGAACGGCCTCAAAGATCGCGGAAAGGAAGGAAGTATGCGACGCTTGATTCTTTCCTGCAATATCATAACCCGTTCCATGATCTGGGGAGGTCCTTACCACCGGTAAGCCCGCAGTAAAGTTAATGCCATTTCTAGAAGCAATATGCTTGAAAGGGATCAGACCTTGATCATGGTACATCGCTAATACCGCATCAAATTTGGTATAGGCATCTGCAGCAAAAAAACCATCTGCAGGATATGGTCCGAAACAGAATATCCCTTCATCGAAGGCTTTTTTGATCGCTGGAGCCACGATATCCTGATCCTCTGTACCGATAAGTCCATCATCGCCAGCATGAGGGTTTAATCCCAATACGGCAATTTTTGGTTTCTGAATCCAGAAATCCACTTTCAGACTGGCATTCATCATGCGCAATTTGTGTAGGATAGATTCTTCGGTAATCGCTTCGGATACTTCTTTAACTGGAATATGGCCTGTTACCACCCCTACCCGAAGATCTTCACTGACCATGAACATCAACACATCCTTAGCCCCGAAGAAATCCTGAAGATATTCCGTATGGCCAGGAAAATTAAATCCTTCCTGTTGGATATTATGTTTGTTGATGGGTGCAGTAACCAATGCATCGATCACACCGGCTTTTAAGTCCTCTGCTGCTTTTTGTAGGGAAATGAATGCGTATTTTCCGCCGATTTCGTTCTGTTCGCCCAAAGATATCTTCACATCTTCTTGCCAACAATTGATCATATTAGGGCGCTTCGGATTGGCATCTGATGCGGCATTGATCACGTTGAAACTGAAATCATTAACACCTATTGCTTTGCGATGAAAGGAAGCCACTTTGGTATTTCCGTATACAATTGGGGTAAAGAAATCCAAGATCCGAGGATCCATTAACGATTTGATAATTACCTCTAGTCCGATACCATTGATATCGCCGATTGAAATCCCAATTTTTAGCTTTTCACTCATCTTTTTTGCACATTAGATAGTCAAAAATAGCAAAAAAAGATAAACAATCAGGTTATTTAAAAATAGTATCTTTGCATAATTTAAGCTTATGGGTTCAGTTCGTGCAAAGAAACATTTAGGCCAGCATTTTCTTAATGATAAAAATGCGGCACAACGTATAGTGGATGCTTTGATTCCTTCCTTAGGATTCAATCAGGTGTTGGAAGTAGGTCCTGGGATGGGTGTACTCTCCGATTTCCTCCTTCAGAACACTAACTACGAAACCTTTCTCATCGATGTAGATGATGAATCCATTGAATTTTTAGCTGATAAGTACCCCGAATTAGGAAATAGATTGATCCATGGAGATTTTCTGAACCTGGATTTTGGTCAATATTTTGGCGATAAAATGGCCGTGATCGGGAATTTTCCGTACAATATTTCCTCCCAGATTCTTTTCAAGATCTTAGAAGAAAGACAACGCGTAGTTGAAATGGTGGGCATGTTCCAAAAGGAAGTTGCAGAACGTTGTGTGGCTAAGCCAGGGAACAAAGAGTACGGAATCTTATCCGTCTTTTTGCAGGCTTATTATGATGTTTCTTATCTATTCACGGTAAAAGCAGGTGCTTTTAATCCTCCGCCAAAGGTTTTATCGGGTGTGATGCGCATGGTGAGGAATGATAAGGAATCTTTGGATTGTGATGAGAAATTATTTTGGCGTGTAGTGAAAGCTGGATTTAACCAAAGACGGAAGACCTTAAGAAATGCACTTTCTGGCGTTATCCCAAAAGAACAGATGAGTGATAATCCCCTTTACGAACTTCGGGCGGAACGATTGGATGTAAACGATTTTGTTCAATTGACCAATGAAATCGCTAAGAAACCCTAATCAACATAAATAGTTGAAATTTAATTCCATTTTTCATGAGTATATTAATTGTCGATGATTTACATGAGGTTATTCTTGACCAGTTCAAGAAGGAGAACATTGCTTATGATTATCAACCTGATATCCAACGTGAAGAGGCAGAAAAAATAATAGGGAACTATTCAGGACTTATCATCCGATCAAAATTCCAAGTTGACCAGGCTTTCATCGATTTGGGGAAGAAGCTGGAATTTATTGGAAGAGCTGGAGCTGGGATGGACAATATCGATGAAGAATATGCCGCTTCTAAAGGAATATTCCTCTTTTCTGCTAATGAAGGAAACCGCGATGCAGTGGGCGAACATATGATCGGCATGTTATTGAGCCTGATGAATAACCTGAATCGGGGAGATAAGGAAGTGAGAAAGGGTTTCTGGAAAAGGGAAGAAAACAGAGGTTATGAGCTCAAAGGTCGGACTGTTGCATTGATCGGTTATGGGAATAACGGCCAGGCCATGGCCAAGAAGCTATCCGGTTTTGAGGTTAATGTTATTGCTTACGATAAATACAAAACTGGCTTTTCGGATCAATATGCGCGTGAGGTTTCCATGGAAGAAGTGGTAAAACAAGCCGATGTATTAAGTTTCCACATCCCATTGACCCGCGAAACAAGAGGCATGGTGGATGAGGAATATCTTTTCCATTTCCGCAAACCCATCTTTTTTTTGATGGGCGCCCGAGGAGGAATCGCAAAAGTGCCTGCGGTCTTAAAGAATCTCGACAATGGAAAGATTCTTGGAGCAGCCTTTGATGTACTCCCATTCGAAAAATTTCCAGCTTTAGCGGAACAGGAATGGTATGCAGATCTGATCAGCAGGGACAATGTTTTGTTGAGTCCGCATGTGGCCGGTTGGACCTTTGAAAGCTATGAGAAGCTTTCCTCCTTCCTTGGTGAAAAGATTATTGCCTTTTTAAAAAACAGATAAAAGTAGAAAATTAGGCTAGGTACTACTTCCACGATAAGCAGATCCATACGATCAACCACTGTACAATCAAAGCTAAATCCAAGAGGTAAACATGGTGGTAATGTTTTTTTGTTGTGAAAATGAGAGATTTAAAAAGAAACAGTACAAGCAAACTGGTTAAAACCATTCCCATTTTAACAGGATCTGAATAAGGTGAAAAATAGATCAAGAGAATATGGATTACGCCCATAGCATAGGATAAACCTATCGCTTTCCTTTTTCCCAACAGAATGGGCAAGGTTTTCAGATTATATTGTACATCCTGCTCATAATCTCGGATATCAAAGGGCAGGGTACAGAGCAGCAGAAATAGAATCTTAACGATGCCCAGGTAATTGGCCATATACCAATCGATCGCCTCACCATTTGCATATAATTCAAGGACGGGCAATCCCACGCTGCTCAGCGACCATATTACCGCAATATAGAATACCTTTAAACCTGGAACCTGCCTCAAACCAAGTCTCTTACCTTTGAATTTGACGAGCGGAACAGCGTAAGCAATGCTGATCAACCCGATGACACCAAGAAATACCCAAGTGATAAGATGCAGTTGCCATAATGCAAACAGACAAACAATAAAGGCTAATAAACTTAATACCCAAAAAACAGGCATATTCCTTCCTATCCAGCGCGTTCGTAAATAGGGTGATTTTTCAGTATCCCGAGGTAAGGATAAATACAAACTCAAATTGTACAACAATAAGGTGGTGGTTCCCTCGACAATTAAGATGGAAGGATTTATCGGGAGTTGGAGGATCATGTAAGTCAAGGCGCATTGGGCTATTGCAGCCAAAGCAATGAGCAGGTTGGTATGCACCAAAAAATAATATATCCTCTTTAAAATTTCCACAATAAAACCTAAACAAAAATGCAATTTATTCAATCAAGACAGGAAAAATTAGTAAAACATATTAAAAAAAATTAAATTAGCTCTGCTGAGAGGCTATTTAACGGCATCTAATAACTAATTGACCGAATTAAATAATTTCCCTAGCAAATAAACATATAGACCTATAATTTTATTTTAGAAAGATGAGTTTTCAAATTAAATCTTTTGAGGAGTATCAAAAAGCTTACAAAGAGAGTGTAGAAAATCCGGAGCAATTCTGGGGAGGCATTGCGGAGAATTTCTTTTGGAAAAGAAAATGGACCAATGTATTAAACTGGAATTTCAAGGAGCCGGATATTAAGTGGTTTGAAGGAGGTAAGCTGAACATTACCGAAAACTGTTTAGACCGTCATATTTACCAGTTGGGTGATAAGCCTGCTATTATTTGGGAGCCAAATGATCCACATGAGGCGCATCGTGTGCTTTCTTATAAACAATTATTACAGAAGGTAGAACAATTCTCCAATGTATTAAAGAACAACAACATCCGAAAAGGCGACCGGGTTTGTATCTACTTGCCGATGGTTCCTGAATTGGTGATTGCTGTTCTTGCCTGTGCTCGAATAGGTGCCATCCACTCGGTGGTTTTTGGTGGTTTCTCGGCGCAGTCCATTGCAGACAGGATCAATGATGCGGAATGTAAATTGGTGATCACTTCGGATGGTGGTTTCCGTGGAAAGAAAATCCTGGAACTTAAAACCATTGTTGATGATGCCTTGATGCAATGTAAATCGGTAGAAAAAGTGATTGTACTTACCCGTACGCGTACGCCTATTTCCATGATCAAAGGTCGTGATGTTTGGTGGGAAGATGAGATCAAGAAAGTGGAGACTCAAGGAAATCCGGCTTGCCCAGCAGAAGAAATGGATGCCGAGGATACCTTATTTATCCTATATACCTCCGGTTCGACCGGAAAACCTAAAGGTGTAGTGCATAGTACTGCCGGTTATATGGTCTATACCGGCTATACCTTTGCCAATACTTTCCAATACCAACCTGGAGAAGTGTATTTCTGTACAGCTGATATTGGTTGGATTACTGGCCATAGTTACATCGTATATGGACCATTATCTCAAGGAGCTACCTCTTTGATGTTTGAGGGAATTCCAACCTATCCTGATGCTAGCCGTTTCTGGGATATCGTAGAAAAATACAAAGTTAACATCTTATATACCGCTCCTACAGCGATCCGTTCGTTGATGGCTTTTGGAGATGAATATGTGGAGAATAAGGACCTTTCTTCTTTAAGAGTGTTAGGTACCGTGGGTGAGCCAATCAATGAGGAAGCTTGGAATTGGTACCACGATAAAGTGGGAAAAGGAAATTGTCCGATTGTGGATACCTGGTGGCAGACAGAAAATGGTGGTCATTTGATTACGCCGATTGCGGGTATTACACCGGAGATCCCGGGATATGCCATGTTACCATTGCCAGGCGTTCAACCTTGTTTGATGGATGAGAACGGAGAAGAGATTGAAGGAAACGATGTTTCTGGAAACCTTTGTATCAAATTCCCTTGGCCAGGTATGCTGCGTACAACTTGGGGCGACCATGAACGCTGTAGACAGACTTATTTCTCTACATATGAGGATATGTATTTTACAGGTGATGGTTGTTATAGAAGTCCGGAAGGTTATTACCGAATTACAGGTCGTGTAGATGATGTATTGAATGTCTCTGGACACCGTATCGGAACTGCTGAAGTGGAAAATGCGATCAATATGCACGCAGATGTGGTGGAATCAGCTATTGTTGGTTATCCGCATCCTGTAAAAGGACAGGGCATCTATGCTTATGTGATTGCGAACCATCATATCGATGCTGAGAAAACACGTCAGGATATTTTACAGACGGTGACAAGGATTATTGGTGCGATCGCTAAGCCCGATATTATTCAGTTCGTGACTGAATTGCCTAAGACAAGGTCTGGGAAGATTATGCGTAGGATTTTGAGAAAAATCGCGGAAGGCGAATTGGGATCTTTAGGTGATACTTCAACCTTGCAGGACCCTACTGTTGTGGAAGCGATTATTGAAGGCTCCAAGGAGATGAAATAAATAGGGAGCCATTGTTATTGCCGGTTTACCCCAGCATTGCATATTTCATCATTATTGTGGGTTTCATCATTATTGCGGGTTTCCCCGTCATTGCATAGCCCTCTATTTGTCATCCTGAGCGGAGTCGAAGGATCTGTACGGTTACCAACGAACAGATGATTCGACTACGCTCAGCATGACATTTTTGAAGATTGCTTCGTGCCTCGCAATGACGTAATACACACCTCGCAATGACGTTATTAACCCTTCTCAAGGACAGCATCTTCCAAAAAACAAGTTAAAACCTCCACCCCAAAGAAACCCCATTTTCAATTGGAATCACCTTTGGCCCATTCGAATATATCGAGTGAAAAGATCTTCTACTTATCCATCCTACATGATAATTCATCACCTCCACAGCCACACCTAGCGAATACCCCCACTCATCCCTTCTAAACGTATTTTCAAAATCCAAATCCGTATTCCCATTCTTACCATTAAAATGATATTTATAATACGGCCCCGCAGAAATAACCACATTACTTCCAAATTTAAGATTCATCGGAACCATCAATGAATTCCTCTCAAACCTACCTTCTGCCGACCGACTCGCATTATTATTAAAATATCCTCCTAAATCAACCGCCCACAATTTCTTGAACCGATACTCCATTTGCAGACCAAGGCTAAAGCCAATATCCGATTTTGCATCATAAAACTCATCATCATACAGATGCTTTCCCGAATTCAACTGGAACATTCCTGCTAAAGTCACTGGTTTTCCAATACTTTTCGGATTTTCCTGCAACCTCTGCATCTTCTTGGTAGCAACAAGTTCCTCCTGCTGATTAGCCAGTGCTCCAACAAATCGAGCTGAAAAATCAGCAATTTCCTTCATCCCATCATAATCCAATAATTCCGCTTTATCCTCAGGCTTATGATAAGGAGATTTCAATCCCGTGAAAACATGGATAGCCGGAATTCCTACTGACCCAAAAGGTTCTGTATCCGTTCGCTCCTCAATTTTATCTGAAAGGTTTAACAGGTTTAATCCTTTTGCTTCTTGTTTGGCCAATTCCACGCCATCTCCCAATGTCCGAACACCCTTTAACACCAAGCCCTTATTCTTACTCAACATTCCCACCATATCAAAACTGAACATTGCCTTAATTTTCTTGCGCTCTTCAGCACTCAACTTATCCACAAAATGTTTCGCACCTAAAAGACCCGATTCCTCCGCATCAAAGGCAATAAACAAAATGCTTCGTTTCGGTCTATTGACATCCTCTCCAAAATATTTCGCTAATTCAATTACCGTCGCTACACCAGAAGCGTTATCATCAGCACCAGGATACCAAACTTTACGATCCTTTTTATAGCCCAGATGATCATAATGAGCTCCTAACACGATCATTTCTGATTTTAATTGAGGATCCGACCCTTCTACAAATCCCCATACATTATGCGCCTTAACCTTCGCAAGACTAAAAGTCAATTCAAAATCCTGTAAAAAACCCCCTTGATATGGCTGTAAACCTGCCGATCTGAACTGTTCTACTATAAATTTGGTCGCTTTATCCTTTCCGGCAGTGCCCAAACCTCTTCCCTCCAATTCTTCCGAAGCAAGATAATGTACATGTTTGGATAAACTATCCTTGGAAATATCCTGAGCAACTAATGATTGCAGGCTAACTAACGATAAAACGGCAAAAACAAATAAACGAGATAAAATTAATTTCTTCATAATATAGCTTGGTAAACCCAAAAGTATAAAAAGAACTACAATTCAAACTCAAATTCTTGATTTTTCTCTGTTTTATAAGCTAAAGATTGGGTAGCTGGCGATATTGCCCTACATTTTCTTTTATCCAAGCAGCCATTAAATTGACCAGCGGAACATTGCGTTCAAATTTCACATAGGATTGCGGATCGGGAATCAAAACCAAAGACCAAGAGTCTTTGTTACTAAGTTTTGGTTTCACATAAGCTTGTTGTGCTGAAGCCGTAAAATTATACATTAAAAACCCTAAAAATAGAGTCAAAATTAGGATAGGTTTTTTATTCATGTTGATTAGTAATTGATAAATAAAGCTAATTATAAATCCACACGAAAACTACATTTTTTTCAAGTTTAACCGTAATTTAACGACGAAAAATGCGAGTTTTTTATTATTTTTAGCCAATTCCCATAAATTTCTAATAATTAGTTCATGCTGTTTACTATACTTCTTGGTTTGTTTTCCGCCATTTTGCTTATCCCTTTCGGATCCAGGCTCAAATCCAAATGGAGTATTTTATTACCGCTTATCCCAACGGGAATATTTGCCTATTACCTCGGATTTATCCCGAAAATTGCATCAGGAGCATCCTTTGTCCAACATATCGAATGGGTCCCGACACTAGGTGTTAATTTTGACTTCCGTTTGGATGGTCTCTCCATGTTGTTCATGTTGCTGATTACCGGAATAGGGACCGGCATCTTCTTTTATGCGCGAACCTACCTCAAAGGACATCCTTATTTTGATCGGTTCTTCGGTTATTTATTCCTTTTCATGACCGCCATGATGGGATTGGTCCTTTCGGATAACATGCTGCTCTTATTTATTTTCTGGGAGTTGACCAGTATCAGTTCCTTTTTCCTGATCGGATTCAATAACGACAATAAGGATTCCAGGAAAAGCGCCATGACAGCGCTGACCATCACCGGGATGGGTGGATTTTTCCTCCTAGCAGGTTTGGTATTGCTTGGAAATGTGGCTGGAACTTATCAGATTTCGGAATTGATCGAATATAAGGATAGGATTATTAACAGTGATTTCTATCCATTGATCCTCCTTTTTATATTCTTAGGAGCATTTACCAAATCCGCACAGTTCCCTTTCCATTTTTGGTTGCCTGTAGCGATGAAAGCCCCAACACCAGTTTCCGCTTATCTGCACTCCGCAACCATGGTAAAAGCGGGGATCTACCTGTTGGCGAGGTTCTTTCCTGCCTTAGGGGGCACTGACCTCTGGTCCTATCCACTCATGATCGTCGGGGGATTTACCATGCTCTATGCGGCCATACATTCCCTGTTCCGGATCGATCTGAAATCTATTTTAGCTTATACAACTATCTCGGCATTGGGAATTCTGGTATTCCTTTTAGGCGTTGGAAGCCGGGAAGCTATTATAGCTGCTGCCGTATTTATTTTAGTCCATGCCCTTTATAAAGCAACATTGTTCTTAGTAACGGGGATTATCGATCATGAAACTGGTACAAGGGACATCACCAAGCTTTCCGGCTTAAGAAAGGTATTGATGCCGGTAGCCATCGCAGGTATACTGGCAGCTTTAAGTAGTGCCGGTCTACCAGGAACTTTTGGTTTCATCGGTAAGGACCTCATCTATGAAGCCACTTTACACAGCAAAGACAACCTAATGCTGATTTTGACCATTCTAGCGGTTATTACCAATACCTGCCTAGTAGCGGCAGGATTTATGGCAGGATGGAAACCCTTTGCTGGGGAACTTCCTCAGGAATATAGCAAGCTACACTTACCCTATAAATCCATGTGGATTCCACCATTAATCTTAGGTACCCTAGGTCTTTTGTTCGGGTTGTTTCCTGGTTTTATTGGGAAATGGATGAGCCTGGCAACTGCAAACAGCATATTCGGCGCTGAAACAGATTTGAAATTAGCCATCTGGCACGGTTCTTTTAATACCGTATTGATACTAAGCCTAGTAACCCTAGGATTAGGGATCCTGCTCTATATATTTAATAAACCAAGTGAAAAGAAAGTCTCCTTTTTAGAAAAATTCCAATCCATATCTTCCCAAAGTATTTTAACAAGATACAGTAACGATATTATTCGTTTTTCCACTTGGTATACGGGCAAATTCCATAACGGCTATCTACGCTCTTACCACCTGAAGATCATTCTATTTGCTGAGGGATTGCTGATCTATAAATTATGGATGAGCGGGCCAATTCAAATTGATTTTGACAACCTGACTCCTTTAACTATCTATGAAGTAGCAGTGGTAGTCATCCTCCTTGGGGCATTATTGATCGTTGTATCCACCCCTTCTCGCTTAACTGCAGTAGTTTCCATGAGTGTCATTGGTTACTGTATCTGTTTGATGTATGTGTTCTACAGTGCCCCGGATCTGGCCATGACCCAATTTACTATTGATACCTTAAGTACCGTATTGTTTGTACTGGTTCTCTATAAACTTCCAGGCTTCCTGAATCTAGCCTCCGCTAAGCAGCAATACCGCGATATCGTGGTTGCTTTAGGATTTGGAGCCATTTTATCCATTATTGCATTGAAGGTATTATACGAACCTATCCAAACACAGACCAGTGATTTCTATGGGGAGAATGCCTATATCTTGGCCAAAGGAAAGAATGTTGTCAACCTCATCCTTGCCGACTTCCGGGGTATAGATACCATGTTTGAAACGGTGGTTCTTGGAATAGCAGCCTTAGGCGTATATAGTTTGTTAAAATTAAGGTTGAAATCATCAGAAAAAGAATAGAAATATGCGCAGTATAATTTTACAGACCGCAACACGATATCTGTTGCCTATCCTACTCTTATTTTCCTTCTTTTTGCTCCTGCGTGGCCATTATTATCCCGGAGGAGGATTTGTGGGCGGCTTGGTCGCATCCATCGCCTTCGTGCTCCATAGCTTTGCCAATGGTACCGAAGCAACCATGAAAATATTGAAAAGAAAACCATTGTCCTTGATACCCATCGGATTGGGCATTTCTGCCACAAGTGTAGTGCTTCCAACCTTTTTTGGCCTTCCACCAATGACCGGTCTTTGGTGGGAAGAAAAGATACCTGTAATTGGCATGATTGGCTCAGCCTTATTTTTTGACCTAGGCGTTTACCTGGTCGTAGTAGGCGTGGTTTTAACCATATTGTTCACCATCTCATTAACCAAGGACTAATCATATGGAATTATTACTTGTTGCTGTTTTGGGTTTATTGTATGCTGCGGGGGTCTATCTCATCCTGCGGCGAAGTATGGTCAAGCTCCTCTTGGGGATCATGCTCCTAGGAAATGGAACGAACATTTTAATTTTCCTATTGGGTAGTATTACGAAAGGAAAACCACCAGTAATTGATGCTGACCATAATGTTTTTCAGGATATTTATGCTGATCCGATCCCGCAGGCCTTGATCCTCACCGCGATTGTTATCAGTTTCGCATTAACGGCATTTGCCATCGTATTATTGAAACGTGTCTACGCATTGGTCAATTCAGATGATTTGGATGATTTAAACACGCCGGAAGAAGAAGATATATGATCGATAACCATATTTTAGCCCCTGTTTTTATCCATTTGTTCACTGCCATCATTCAATTGATTGCTTGGCGGAAGACAATATCTCAGCGTTTTTTGAGTGTGGGTGGCGCGTTTATCGGACTTCTGATTGCCATCCGGTTGTTTGCTAGGGTCTATAACGAAGGACCGCTCCATATGAATGCCTCCAATTGGGAAGCACCATTCGGAATCGTCTTTGTTGCCGACCTGCTCAGTGTAACCATGGTCCTGCTTACTTCCATTGCAGGTTTTGCGGTTTCCATCTTTTCTTCCATCGGTCTGAATAGGCAAAGGATGTTATATGGCTACTTTCCGATCTTCCATTTCCTTTTAATGGGATTGAACGGAGCATTCCTTACTGGCGATATCTTCAACCTCTATGTCTGGTTTGAGGTTATTATCATTTCTTCCTTTGTACTGATGACATTGGGTGGCCGAAAAGCCCAATTAGAAGGTGCTGTAAAGTACATGGCAATGAATATTCTCGCCTCGACCTTCTTCCTGACAGGTATCGGGATTCTTTACGGTATTACCGGCTCCTTGAACATGGCAGACCTTTCCCTTAAGATCAGGGAATTTGATAATAAAGCTTTGGTCGGGATCACCTCGGTATTCTTTATCATGGGATTTGGTATCAAATCTGCCGTCTTCCCCTTATATTATTGGCTACCTTCCTCCTACCATACCCCACCTTCCGCAGTAGCAGCTACCTTTGGTGGTCTATTGACGAAAGTCGGTATCTATGCTATTCTACGTGTATTCAGTCTGATATTTATACCCGATGATTTTACCAGGAACCTGTTTATGGTCCTGGCTGTTTTGACCATCCTGACTGGAGCTTTTGGGGCATTGATCAAAACCAATATTAGAAGGTTGTTCTCCTATTTGATCGTCTGTCATATCGGATTCATGCTCGGTGGTATTGCCATGTTCAGCAAGATTGCGCTGATGGGAACCGTGCTCTACTTGATCCACGATATTATTGTTAAGACCAATATGTTCCTGATTGCAGGGATCATCCGCCAGATCAGAGGAACGATGGATATGAATAAATTAGGAGGTCTTTATAAAAATTATCCCTTGATCTCCTTGATTATTGCCTTGGTCTTATTTTCACTGGTGGGTATTCCGCCATTATCAGGCTTTTGGCCAAAGATCTACCTTTTCCAGGAAGCTTTTATAGAAAAACAATATTTCTTCATCATTGCTTTAATTGTAGGAAGTTTAGTAACGATGTATGTCATAGCCAAAATGTGGGCTGATGTATTTTGGAAGGACACCCCTGAAGGCGTAGAAGTTGATGATAAATTTGTGGATCTTCCACCATTCAAAAAGATCCTATTGGTACTACCTATCCTCCTCTTATGTGCTGTTACTTTGTACATTGGTCTGAATGTAGAAAACATCATCATATTGGTGGATAAGATAACGAACGAATTGTTGGACACCAGCCTGTATATCCGCACGGTATTGGGCGATAAAGTTTTTGAACAATGATCAAGTTTTTTCTAATGAACCTGTTGCTATCCTTTATTTGGGTAGCTCTTACGGGATCCATGCTCTATTCTAATTTTATCTTTGGATACCTCCTGGGATTTGGCGTGTTATGGATCATGAATCGGAACGAATCGGATGTCCGTTATTTCTATCGGGTGCCCAAGATCATTAGTTTCTTCTTTTTCTTCCTATACGAATTGATCAAAGCAAATGTCCAGGTAGCATACGATGTGATAACACCAAAATACTTTTTCAAACCCGGTATTGTTCGTTATCCGGTCAATGCGAACACCGATTTTGAAATCAACCTGTTATCCACTTTTATCTCCTTAACGCCAGGCACCTTGATCATTGATATCAGCGATGATAAAAAAGCTATTTATATCCATGTGATGTACCTGAAGGATGAAGAACAATTCATCCGAACATTAAAAACCGGAGTTGAACGTAAATTATTAGAGTTATTACGATGAGTTTAGAGGCCTATTTTGATTTTGTGATTCTTCCGATATTGACCATCTCGGTGCTCTTGGTTTTCATCCGATTATTCAAGGGACCAACTGTGGTGGATCGGGTAATCGCACTTGACCTGATCATTACCATCGGGATTGGGATCATCACCGTCTATAGCATCCGACAGGAACAGGATGTGCTATTGGATGTGGCGATCATATTGGCACTGATCGCTTTCTTAGGCACTATCGCCTTTTCTTATTACATTGAAAAACAACAAGATGATTGATATTATTCTAGCCATATTAAGCACCATAGGTGCATTGAGTATCCTATTCGCCTCCATCGGGGTTCTTCGGATGCCTGATTTTTACCTACGTCTATCCGTCACGGTAAAAGCCTCCACCTTAGGAGTTGGGTTATTGTTGATCTGTGCAGCTATTATGTTCCCTGGTGATGTCTCGGTGACTACCAAATCCATCGCCATTATTTTCTTCCTGATCCTAACTGCCCCTATTGCGGCCCATATGATAGCCAAAGCGGCCTATTTTACTGGCACCCCTTTGTGGAAAGGCACGGTGGTCGATGAACTTAAAGGGATGTACAACAAGGAAACACATTGTTTAGAAAGTGATCCGGAGAAAGCACAGCCCCATGCAAAAGAGAACATCGCGCATTCGGATGATGCCACGGATTAAAATATCAGACAAACGGGTTTAAATGCATTGATGCGTTTGCCAGAATCCGTTAATAATCCTGTTTTTTTATCCCTTTTGAAGATTACCACTTCATTACTTATCTGGTTTCCAACCAGCACAAACTTTTCATCAGGTGAAAAATTAAAGTTTCTCGGCCCTTTGCCCAATACGGATTGTACCTGGATTTTCTCCAATGTTCCATCTCTAAGCACCTTAAAGCTGGCAATGCTATTTGCATCCACCCTATCCGTCGCATAAACAAATCGACCATCCTTGGAAACCTTGATATCCGCAGCTCCACTGTTTCCAGAAAAGCCTTCCGCATTCATGTTCAATCGTTGTTTTTCGACCCAAGTATCATTTTCCTTTTCATAGACCAGCACATCAGCTGTCATTTCCATAATGGCGTAAATTATCTTCTTCTTCGGATGAAAGGCAAGATGGCGTGGTCCAGCACCTGCAGGAGTTTTAATGATCGATGCTAAATTCAAGGCATGTTTTCCTTCTTTCTTCTGTACCTGGAATTCATAGATCTGATCCGAACCTAAATCAGAAACATAGACATGATTGTCTTTCCCAAAAAATGTGGAATGTATATGTGGTGCATCCTGGCGCTTTTTATTCGGTCCTGACCCTTCGAATTTTACATTTCCTTCATGACCTAATAAACCCTTTTGAGAATCAATACCATAGATATCCAATGTTCCGCCTAAATAGTTGGAGACAATGGCATATTTACCTTTGGGATCCAACAATACATGACAGGAAGCTGACCCTGTTGTGGGCAATTTATTGATGAATTTCAACTTGTCCCCTTCTATCTGAAAAGCCGATATCGATTGATTACCATCGGTCAATTCATTTACAGCCAGTAAAAGCTCATTTTTCCGTGCAATAAAGGATGGTGAAGGGGTTTCCGTCTCCGACAACAACGTTACATCTGCTGTTTCGGTATCAAAGGAAAAAGTATAAATCCCTTTACTCCCTTCATTTTCCGTATAAGTTCCAACATATAATGGAATTTTTTGTGCTTTAATTTCTGTAACTACCACTGTCATAAGGATTAATGCAACTGAAAAATATCTTTTAATCATCTGTTAAATATGGTTAAATCGAGTTTATTGTAAGACTGTTTCGCTATTTTAGCGGAATTAAGAAGCGGTTGAAATAGATTATTATTTTATTTCATTCGTAAATGTATTAAAAAAGGCATAATATTTAATATTTTTGCCAAAAGACTATCGGAATAGCGCGTTAAAATAGAATGAAAAACCTTTCAAAGATTATAATATTAATACTTACGGTATGTTCCATACAGGTAAGTGCACAAGAAAAACTTATTGATCGCGTAGTGGCTACTGTTGGTTCGGGGGTAATCCTACAATCAGAGGTAGAAGCTCAATACGCCCAATACCTGCTTAATCGTGGGGAACCTGCTGCGGATATCAAATGTAGATTCTTACAGCAGTTGATCATCACGAAGTTATTGGCTCAACAGGCGGCCATTGACTCGGTAGAAGTAACCGAATCAGAAGTAGATGATGATCTAAACTCCCGTATGCGTGGAATGATTGCTCAAGGTGGTGGTCAGGAGCGTGTAGAGGCTTTCTTGAAACGTTCGCTCTTACAGTATAAGGAGGAAATGCGTCCAGTAGTTGCGGAACAATTAAAAGCACAAAAATTCCAACGTTCCTTGATCCAAAAGATCACGATTACTCCATTGGAAGTTAAAAAATATTTCGAATCCTTGGCAGAAAATGAAGTTCCAAACATCAGTACCCAGGTGGAAATTGGTGAGATCACCATTGAACCGGAATTGACCAAGGACGAGAAGAATGTGTTTAAGGAGCGTGCAGAGAAATACCGCCAACAGGTATTGGATGGTACAGATTTCGGTACAGTAGCACGTTTTTATTCAGAAGATAAGGAATCTGCTAAAAGAGGTGGTGAATTAGGTTTTGCGCCTAGAACGAATTATGTGAAGGAGTTCTCCGCGATGGCTTTTAAATTAAAAGAGGGCGAGATCTCACCGGTATTCGAAACGGAATATGGGTTCCACTTCTTGCAGGTATTACAACGCCGTGGAGAGGATGTTAATGTCCGCCATGTCTTGATCCTTACCCAGCCTACTCAGGCAAGCTTAGATCGTGCGAAAACCAAGTTAGATTCCGTTATGAATTTGGTTAAAACAGGTAAGATGAGCTTTAGTGCAGCTGCATCTAGATATTCTGATAATAAAGAAACGAAGTTTACAGGAGGTATGGTTATCGATCCTAGATCGGAAAACCGTTCGACGATTATTGCCGTTGAGAATTTGGAGAAAGAGGTATTTGTTGCTATTGACCCGATCCAACCTGGAGAATATACAGAATCCTATCAATACCAGGATCCAAGAACTGGAAAGATAGGTTATAAATTCAATTATTTGAAGACTCGTATTCCGCCACACCGCGCAAGTTTAGAGCAGGATTTTGCAACTATTCAGTTTTATGCGCAAGAGGATAAAACCCGCCGTAAAATGAGTGAGTGGTTTGAGAAGAAAACAAAGACTACCTTTGTTCAGATCAATGAGGATTTTGGTTCTTGTGATGAACTGAAGATCTTTTCGAAGAGTAATCTAGAGGATGTAGCGGTGACTGCTGCGCAGTGAGATATTAGCAGTGAGATATAAGATTATAGATATTAGATTATAGATATTAGATATTAGATTATAGACATTAGATAAAAACGCCTCATTGCGAGGAACTCTACTGTCATTGCGAGGAACTCTACCGTCATTGCGAGGAACTTTACCGTCATTGCGAGGAACGAAGCAATCTTTCAGTTTGTCATGCTGAGCGAAGTCGAAGTATCTACATTTGGTACCCCGTACAGATCCTTCGACTTCGCTCAGGATGACACTAATCCAAAGATTGCTTCGTCGTACCTCCTCGCAATGACGCTTTATACCAATGACGCTTTATAGTTATCACTTTTTATAGCTATCACGTTTTAAAGCACAACGCTTTAAAACAATCCAATTTCTACCTTTCCCACATCATTTCCAGAATAACCTTCCAATTGAAATCATCTTTCAATTGCCAGATCCGGATATAACTAAACTTAACCACCTTATCCTTCATCCCTACAGTAGCCGTTCCTAGCGTATAAGCAAACTCACCACTATAAGCACGTCCTACCTCCGTTGGTTCTGTATCGATCTCAATCCGGTCCTTTTTCAAAAAGTCTAGAACCTTATCCCTTCCTTCAATCTCATCCTTCCAAGGAAAATAAAAACGAGCATCATCCGCCAAGAACTCTTTATAACCTGTTCTGGTATCCGCTTTCAAGATCGTAGAGAATAACTCATCCGTTTGGAAAACGACTTCCTCACGCTGTTGTAATCTCTTCTCCGAGCGATGTTTCAGGTAATTCTTGCTATCCGGTTCGTAATATTCCAATCCTTCGGATTTTTTCTTTCCAAAGTTATCAACCTCTGTACGTAAATGGATCTTCCAGTTCCCTTTTTTATCCCTACGCCATACCGAAAGGTATTGACCAAATCTTTTCGGCGACCCCACTTTTTGAAATTCCATAGGGCCTGAGGTCACTCCCCAGTCCAAACTACGGGATACCAAAACCAGATTAGGTTCCCAGGTCAACAGATCGGGAATATTAGGTCTATTATCCAAATAATTAACGGCATTCACAGGAGAGGGCACATAAAAGTTAGACTGTTTATCTACCATATATTTGAATCCAGCATGTGGACCCTCCGATTTTGATATGTTTGCTGCGGTTTTATCCACGTTCAACAATCCCCCAACCTTCTCAGGCATCTGGGCGAACGCAGAAACGGAAACCAAGGCAGCGGCTAGTATTGATAAGCCTTTTTTATAGATCATTCGATATAATTTCTGCTATCTAATCAAATCTTATTCCAAAGTGTTCCTTCCTTGCTGTCCTTGAGCTGAATACCTATTTCCGTAAGCTTCTCGCGGATACTATCCGAAGTCACAAAATCTTTGTTTTTCTTAGCTTCATTGCGGATTCCAATAAGGATCTGCATCAGATCATCCATATTGTCCACATCTCCAACCTGATCATCTTTCAAGCCTAAAATATCGAAAACAAAATCCGACACATAGCCTTTCAATGCTTCCAAGTCGGCTGCTGTGATCGTCAATTTGCCATCGTAAAGCGAATTGATGATACGAACCACCTCAAACAACTCTGCAATCAGTACAGGGCTATTGAAGTCATCGTCCATCGCGGCATAAGATCTTGCTTTGATTTCCTCCAGATTTCCAAAATTGGACTTTCCAGATACCGCAATCTTATCCAACAGTGCAATAGCAGACATCAATCGTTTATAGCCTTTATCTGCAGCATCCAAAGCTTCATTGGAGAAATCCAATGTACTCCGGTAATGGGCCTGCAGCATAAAGAACCTAACAGCCATTGGCGAGTATCCCCTATTCAATAAAGGATGATTCCCGGTGAACAATTCCCCAGGAAGAAAGCCATTCCCTGCAGATTTGGACATCCTTGCACCATTGACGGTCAACATATTGGTATGCATCCAATATTTGGCAGGTGTAGTATGGTTACACGCTTCAGATTGCGCAATTTCATTGGTATGATGGGTTGCGGCCAAATCCATACCACCGCCGTGTATATCGAATTGATCACCCAGATACTTTCTGCTCATGGCCGAACATTCAATATGCCAGCCAGGGAAGCCTACACCCCATGGCGATGGCCAACGCATGATATGCTCTGGCTTAGCCTTGATCCATAGGGCGAAATCCAACCTACCCTTTTTCTCATCCTGCCCACCCAGTTCACGGGTATTGTTCAGCATGTCTTCCAGGTTACGGTTGGTCAAGATCGTATAGTTATATTCTTTAACGTATTTATCCACGTCAAAATATACCGTACCATTCACTTCATAGGCAAAGCCGTTCTTCATGATTTCCTGAACCATTTCTATCTGTTCTGAAATATGTCCAGTAGCCGTTGGCTCTATGCTTGGCGGTATGGTATTGAACATGCGGAGCACATCATGAAAACCCAAGGTATATTTTTGCACAATCTCCATGGGTTCCAATTTCTCCAATTTAGCCTTTTTAGCAAATTTATCATCCCCTTCGTCATTGTCTCCTTCCAGGTGACCGGCGTCGGTAATGTTGCGTACATAACGTACCTTATAGCCCAAATGGACCAAATAACGGAAGATCAAATCAAAGGAAACAAAAGTCCTACAATTCCCTAAGTGAACATCACTGTAAACAGTGGGCCCACAAACATACATACCAACCAAATTGGGATGAATAGGCACAAATTTCTCTTTCTTGCGCGTAAGGGTATTGTATAATACAAGATTATGCTCCATAATGAATTGTTGCTGCTATTATTTTTGTCTAAAGAATATTTGGATCGGCACACCGCTGAAATCAAAGTTCTCCCGCAATTTGTTTTCAATAAAACGTTTGTATGGATCTTTGATGTATTGCGGTAAGTTACAGAAGAAGGCAAACATAGGTGATCTGCCTGGCAACTGCGTTACATATTTAATCTTAATATATTTTCCTTTTGTTGCTGGAGGTGGATATTTTTCAATGATCTCCAACATCACATCATTCAATTTCGAAGTAGGGATTTTCTTGGTTTTGTTCTCATAGACTTCCATCGCTGTTTCCACCGCTTTGAAAATACGTTGTTTCTCCGTTACGGAAGTAAAGATGATCGGAACATCCGTGAAAGGTGCAATCTTGCTCTTGATGGTATCTTCAAATGCCTTTGCCGTTTTATGATCTTTCTCAACTGTGTCCCATTTATTCACCAAAAGTACAATACCCTTTTTGTTTTTTTCTGCCAAGTGGAAGATATTAATATCCTGCGCCTCAATACCATCCTTAGCGTCGATCATCAAGATTACGACATCCGAATCTTCCAAGGCTTTGATGGTACGCATCACCGAATAGAACTCGATATCTTCGTTGACCTTTGATTTACGGCGAAGACCTGCTGTATCTACCAATAGGAACTCATGCCCAAATTGGTTATAATGAATACGGATCGAATCGCGGGTTGTTCCGGCAATAGGAGTTACGATATTTCTCTCTTCACCCAATAAAGCATTGGTCAAGGAAGATTTACCCACATTCGGACGACCTACGATGGTGAATTTTGGCAATTCTTCTTCTTCCTCATCCTCTACATCCAGCTCTTTTACCAATTCATCCAATAACTCTCCAGTACCCGAACCGGTCATGGAGGAAATATTATAGACTTCACCCAATCCCAAAGAATAGAATTCGTGGGTATCGTGAGTTTGCTTTGCACTATCAACCTTATTGGCAACCACAAAAACAGGCTTGCTGCTCCGTCTCAATACATCGGCAATTTCATCATCCAAATCGGTGATTCCTGTTGTGGCATCCACCACAAATAAGATAGCGGAAGCTTCATCGATAGCGATCAATACCTGATCACGGATCGCTGCTTCGAACACATCGTCCGAGCCATGCACGAAACCACCCGTATCGATTACGGTGAACCGCTTTCCTACCCATTCCGCCTGGCCATAATGACGGTCGCGCGTAACGCCACTAAAGTCATCAACGATCGCCTTCCGACTCTCCGTCAAACGGTTATATAATGTGGATTTACCGACATTCGGTCTTCCAACAATTGCTACAATATTTGCCATATTTATTATTTGATTGTTACCTCACGGCAACATTTTTCAGGTATCATGTAAATTGCAAAGTTACGCAATAAGTTTAGTTTTTAGATAGGGATAGACAAAAACTGCTCCCAAAATAATGACTGCCCCAAAATAAAAGCCGGTACTCATGGCTTCGCGTTGACCAAAAATCAACAAGGCGAGGATAATTCCATAAACCGGCTCCAAGTTAGTGGTCAGAGCCACCGTAAAAGCAGACAGTTCCTTCATGACCGCAACGCCTAACACATAGGCAAAAGCCGTACATACCACGCCAAGAAGCAACAAATACATGAGATCTTTTTGACTCAGGATCATCTGGGAATCAAACTGGCCGGTATACAACAATAAACCGCTGACCACCAAAAACGCGCCGATCATTTCATAGAAGGTAATGATGCTTGGACTTGCTTTCTTTACCATCCGTGCATTCAATATCGAGAAAATACTGGCACAGAAGGCACAGGACAGCCCGAAGACAATCCCCCAGAAATATTTGAACTCAAATTTGAAGATAAGGTATATCCCGAATATGATCAACAGACCTACCAGCACATCCGAAATGGCGATCCGCTTTCGATTGATGATCGGCTCCAAAATCGCGGTAAATAAGGTTACTGAGGATAGCGTCACCAAGGTGACGGATACCTTTGAGATTTTGATGGCATGGAAAAAGAGCACCCAATGCAATCCAACAAGCACACCCACCCCAAGATACTGCCAGATTTGTTCTTTGGAAACCCGAATGGTTTTCTTTTTATAAAGGAAAAATACATAAAGGGAAATCGCCGCAATCAAAACCCGGTACCAAACCAGGTGCAGTGCAGAAACGGAGATCAATTCACCGAGAACCCCAGTAAAACCCCAGATAAGGACCGTAAAATGCAATATGAGAATATTGCGGTTAACAACAAGTTTCATGGTTTGGCCTATTTAGGCGCCTTCTTTAAAAGATAAAAACTGATGAACAAGAATATAACGTTCGGTATCAATATGGAGATCAAGGGATCCAACCCTCCTTTGATGGAGAACATACTCGAAAACCTTTCCAATACGATATAGATACAGCTCAAACCTATCCCTATACCCAAACTCAAACCAATACCTCCCCGGACTTTCTTGGAAGAAAGTGCTACCCCGATCACCGTTAGGATAAATGCAGAAAATGGATTGATGATACGTTTATATTTTTCCAGGAGCAGGTCGTTCATCATCCCTGTTCCTCGAATCTCTTCTTTACTTATTCGGGTTTCCAATTCTTCTTGACTCATGGTCGTGAAGATATTCTCATAGACCTCAAAATCCTGCGGACGCATATCCAAGGTGGTATCCCGTTGATCACCTGACTCCATTCTTTCGGCCAGACCATCGATATGGCGGGTGGTAAAAGAGGCAATACTCCATTTATTCTTGGTAGAATCCCAGGTTATCCGTTCGGCCATCATCTTCTCGATCATCTTGTCGCCATCGAACTTCTCCAAGGAAAAGTTATAGCCCACTTTGGCCTTATAATCAAAGGAACCCATATAGACATAGGTATTCGAATCAATCTGCATGTGGGTTGAGGTGGAAGTTCCTTCCACTTTATTCGGCTTCACATAGACATTTTCAAAATTTACCTTGACCTTGTTGGTAAAAGGTATCACGTAAATATTGGAGACCAGGGTCATCGCACAGATCAATCCGGAACAGATCAGATACGGGCGAAGCATCCGGTTAAAGCTCATCCCTCCACTGAGGATAGGCACGATCTCGGTTTGATCGGCCATTTTGGAGGTAAAGAAGATTACCGCAATAAAGTTAAAGAGCGGGGTCAGCATATTGATGAAGAAAGGTAGACTTCCTAGCGCATAATACTGCAGGAAGACCTTCGACATCGGTGCTTTGTATTTATTGAAATCATCGATCTTCTCCGAAATATCAAATATGATGATAACCACACAGAAGATGGCTACCGTGAATATAAAAGTAGAAAGGTACTTTTTAATGATATAACGATCGATAATTTTCATACCAATTGGCTTATAATCTCTGGCCTAATTTCACGACCATTTTGTTCTTCCATTCATAAAACGTGCCATCAAGGATTCGCTCGCGGGCTTCGTTCACCAACCAAAGATAAAAATGTAAATTATGTAAGGAAGCAATCTGTGCCCCTAAAATTTCTTGGGATCTGATCAAGTGACGTAAATAGGCTTTGGTATGGATCTGATCCACCAAAAGATCACTCTCCGCCTCGATCGGCGTAAAATCATCCTTCCATTTCTCATTCTTGATGTTGATGATTCCTTCACGGGTAAACAACATCCCATTACGGGCATTTCTGGTCGGCATCACACAGTCGAACATATCGATTCCCAAGGCGATGTTTTCCAGAATATTCACAGGCGTACCAACGCCCATTAAATACCTCGGTTTTTCTTTTGGTAGGATATTGGTCACCACTTCGGTCATGGCATACATTTCCTCTGCTGGTTCTCCTACGGAAAGACCACCAATGGCATTTCCTTCCCGCTCGAAAGAGGCGATCACTTCGGCCGATTTCTCACGTAGATCTTTATAAACCGACCCTTGAACAATAGGGAACAAGGTCTGCTCATAGCCGTATAGTGGCTTGGTACTATCAAATCTATCGCAACAACGCTTTAACCAACGGTGGGTCATATCCAAAGATCTTCTGGCATACCGATAATCGCAAGGATAAGGCGTACATTCATCAAAAGCCATGATAATATCAGCGCCGATCACCCGTTGTGTATCCATTACATTCTCTGGAGTGAACAAATGTTTCGACCCATCGATATGCGAGCGGAAGGTCACCCCCTCTTCCTTGATTTTACGAACCTCGGTGAGGGAATACACCTGATAACCTCCCGAATCGGTTAGGATCGGGCGGTCCCAATTGATGAATTTATGCAAGCCACCAGCTTTGTTCAATACCTCCAAACCTGGACGAAGGTACAGGTGGTAGGTATTTCCTAAGATGATCTGTGCTTGAATATCATTGACCAGTTCATGTTGATGTACCGCTTTTACGGTTCCTGCTGTACCAACAGGCATGAATATCGGGGTTTTTATGGTGCCGTGCGCGGTTTCGATCTCACCGGCTCTTGCTCTTGAATTTTTATCTTGTGCCTGAAGCGTGAATTTCATATTTATCCTTAATCGTCGGCAAAAATACTATAAAATTTCGAGCCTATGCTAATTCCGCTATTTAATTAGTATTTATTAACATCCCAAAGACATTTTAGGTCGAGAACCTGTATCTTTGACCCTAATTTATGCCATTTAATTTCGATATCTCCTTTAATTACTTCCATATTCCTTATGGACTGCTGTTATTGCTGTTGCTGTTCCAGCTATATTTTATCCTGTTTGTTTATGGGAAGCTCTCTAGGTATAAGGTAAAATCCTATCAGGAGGCGACTGAAAAACCTGCGGTCTCCGTGATTATATGTGCCCATAACGAGCAGGAAAACCTACAACAATATTTGGGAAGTATTCTAGAGCAGGAATATCCGGAATTTGAGGTCATTGTGGTGAACGATTGTTCCAGCGATGAGACCAAATGGGTATTGAAGGAATTTTCCAGCAGGTACGCCCATCTTCGGGTAGTGGAGATCAAGGAACATATCCAGCTGAAGCATAGCAAGAAATTTGCACTTACCATGGGGATCAAGGCCGCCAAGCATGGCCTTCTGCTGATGACAGATGCAGATTGTAAGCCGATGAGTCGGCAATGGTTGGCAGAAATGGCTGGAGCCCTGCAAGGAAAAAAAGAATTGGTGTTAGGTTATTCGCCTTATTTCAAATATCCCGGTTTTCTGAATAAATTGATCCGATTTGAAACCACGCATACGGCGATGAGTTATTTGGCGTATGCATTGAAGGGTGATGCCTATATGGGCGTTGGTAGAAACCTGGCCTATAGCAAGGAATTGTTCTTCAAGGGAAAAGGGTTCAATGCACATATGCACATCAAATCGGGGGATGATGATCTTTTTGTGAATGCCAATGCCAATCGAAATAATGTGGAGATTGCCATTTATCCGGATGCCTTTGTGGAATCAGCACCAAAGACAAACTGGAAAAGCTATTATAAACAGAAGGCTAGGCATGCGGGTGCATCCGTATTGTACAAAGCCCGTCATAAAAGCATGTTGGGCATTCAATTGATCAGTGCTGTGCTATTTTATAGTTTATTGTTGGTCAGTGTTATTTTATTGCCTAGTTTCTGGTATGTGGCGTTGGCGGCTTACCTGATCCGATTGCTTTGCCAGCTTTTGGTATTCCGGGCGATCTATAGAAAACTTCATGTGCCTGACCTGTTAGTCTGGCTCCCTATATTAGATTTGTATTATTATTTTTATATCTGTTTTAATGGTTTATTCAATAGGAATAAGAAATTGAAGAGCTGGAAATAGATAGGTAATTCGTTTAAAATTAATTTGTTCATCGTGAATCCAACAGTAGATATTATTTACCAATACTTTCCGAAGCTTACGGAAAAACAGAAAGAGCAGTTTGCCAAATTGGCGGAGGTTTATCCATTCTGGAACGACCAGATCAATGTGGTTTCCCGCAAGGATATAGAGAGTCTTTATTTGAAGCATGTGCTACATTCGTTGGCGATCGGGAAATTCGTTGGGGAATTGGCACCGAAGACAAGGGTTTTGGACGTGGGTACTGGCGGAGGATTTCCTGGGATTCCTTTGGCGATTTTATTTCCGGAAGTGCAGTTCCATTTGGTGGATTCGATCGGTAAGAAGATCAAGGTGGTAAGGGAAGTAGCAGCGGCTTTGGGACTAACGAACGTGGAAGCAGATCATATGAGAGCGGAGGAATTGGATTATAAGTATGATTTTGTGGTTTCGAGAGCGGTGACTAGATTGGGGGATTTTATTCCTTGGGTAAGGAATAAGTTTGAGAAAAAGGATAAGAATGGGATTCCAAATGGGATTTTATATTTGAAGGGCGGGGATTTGAAGGAAGAAATCAAGGAAGCAAGAGTAAAGGCAGAATTGCATAAGATTTCGGATTTCTTTAAAGAGGATTTCTTTGATACGAAGTATGTGATGTACGTGCAGATGTAGGGGCGTCATTGCATTGGCTCTGCGTCATTGAGTGCACCCCCGCGTCATTGCGTACCTCCGCGTCATTTCGTGCACCCTGCGTCATTGCGAGGAGGCACGACGAAGCAATCTTTCGGTATGCGGCGCCCTATGTCATCCTGAGCGTAGTCGAAGGATCTGTACGCTGGTATACGAACAGATGGTTCGACTACGCTCACCATGACATGGCTAAAGATTGCTTCGTTCCTCGCAATGACGAGATAGTTCCTCGCAATGACGCAAACCCTCGCAATAACCTACCAAACGACAAAGAGGCTGTCTAAAAAGGTCTCTTAAAAGAGAACCCCGTCATTAAAAAATGGCGGGGTTTTTCTGTTTTTTGTCCTCAAGATTTTGTATCTTAAGGTGCAACCAAAAAACAATATGGCAAACATACAATTCAAAGCGCTTCCATCCAATAGTCCTAGTCTTTTTCCTGAGAATATTTTAGACCGTATCCCCTTGCACCATCCTGTTCGGTTGGTGAGCCAGGTTGTTGACCAGTTGGATCTGGAACATATCATCCGTCAGTATAAAGGAGGGGGAACGACCAGTTTCCATCCCAGGATGCTCATTAA